>JBGPZN010000105.1:0-9127 GCA_041493815.1 Methylomirabilia bacterium | reverse complement strand
GGATCATGCTGTCCGTCGTCATCCCCGTCCTGGATGAAGCGGAGACGATCCCGGAGCTCGTCCGCCGGCTCCGCGACGGAATGACCTCGGTCGGCGACTTCGAGGTCATCTTCGTGAACGACGGCAGCACCGACGCGACCGCCTCGCTCCTGCACGACCTCCACCGCGAGGACAAGCGCTTCAAGTCGCTGCACCTGGCGCGGAACTTCGGCCACCAGGCCGCGATCGTGGCGGGGCTCCGCGCGGCCGCCGGGGACGCGGTCGTGGTGATGGACGGCGATCTTCAGGACTCGCCCGAGATGATCCCCCAGTTCGTCGGCAAGTGGCGCGAGGGATACGAGGTGGTCTACGCGGTGAGGGGCCATCGGCGGGAGGGGTGGCGGAAGCGGACGGCCTACAAGACCTTCTACCGGATCCTCGTCGCGATCAGCCAGACGCAGACGCCGCTGGACAGCGGCGACTTCGCCCTGATGGACCGACGGGTCGTGGACATCCTGATCGCCATGCCCGAGCAGCCGCGCTTCCTGCGAGGCCTGCGCAGCTGGGTCGGATTTCGCCAGGCCGGCGTCGAGGTCACGCGTGATCCGCGCTACGCCGGGAGCCCGAAGTACACGGTCGTGAAGCTCGTGCGGCTGGCCCTCGACGGCTTCTTGTCCATGTCGCACCGGCCGCTGCAGCTGGCCTCGCTCCTCGGTCTCGTGGTGTCCGTGCTCGCCATTGCCCTCGGCGTGCTGCTGGTGCTCCTCAAGGTCTTCCACGGGATCCCGCTCCTCGGCTGGACGTCGTTGATGGTCGCCGTGCTGTTTCTGGGCGGCGTCCAGCTGATTTGCCTGGGGATCCTCGGCGAGTATCTGGGTCGCGTCTACGAGGAGGCCCGCGACCGCCCGCCCTACGTCATCGCCGCGGTGGTCGGCGAGACGCGGGCGGGGACGCCGCCGAGAACCCGCCAGCCGCAATGAAGGACGAGCTCGCCAAACAGGCCCGCTTCTTCGAGTTGGGGGAGAAGTACTTCTGGCTCTCCGGCCAGAACGAGCTGGTGGAGCGGCGGCTGCGTCCCGACCTCGAGCGCCTCGCGCGCGAGGCCGGGCGACGGCGCCTGCGAATCCTGGACCTGGGCTGCGGTCCGGGCAACACCCTGCGCCGACTCATGCCGGTGGGCCAGGTGTATGGCCTCGACTACTCTCTCGATGCCCTGGCCTTCGCGCGGACCAAGGGCGTGCGGTGCGTGTTCTCGGGGGAGTCCACGGCGCTGCCCCTGGCCTCCGCGACCTTCGACTGTGTCGTCGCACTCGACATGCTCGAGCACGTGGAGGACGATCGCGCGGCGCTCGCCGAGGTCGCCCGCGTCCTGCGCCCGGGCGGGGTCTTCTTCTTCACCGTGCCGGCGTTCATGGTCCTGTGGCGGTATCACGACGAGGCCTACGGGCACTTCCGCCGCTACCGGCGGGCGGACTTCATGCGGCGGGTGCGCGGGGCCGGGCTCGAGATCCGCGCCTGCCGCTTCTTCAAGTGCGCCTTCTTCCCGCCGCTCCTGCTCCTGGCGGTCCTGGAGCGCCTGGGCTGGATCCCGCGCCGGGACAATTTTTTCGCCGTCCCGGCCTGGCTCAACCGGCTGTTGACCACCCAGATCGTGTGGGAGGACCGCGCGGGCCTGGGGCGGCTCCTGCCGTTCGGCGTGTCGCTCCTGTGCGCGGGCCGCCGGGCAACGTGATGAGAAGTGTGTGGCAGCTCCTCGACCGCCCGGCGATCTTCCACGCCGCCCGGTTCGCGCTGGTCGGCCGCCAGGGCTTGACGAAGCGGCTGCTTCACGAGCATCTCGCCGCGGGACCCGACGAGACGGTGCTGGACGTGTGCTGCGGGATCGGCGAGTTCGCCGAGGCGGTAAGCAGCCGCTACGTCGGCGTCGACGTCAACGAACGATTCATCGAGGGGGCGCGCCGACGGTACGCCGGTGACGGGCGCAAGAGCTTCGAGGTGGGTGACGTGCTCCGGCTGCCCTATCCCGCCCGGCACTTCGACAAGACCATCGTCGTCAACAGCCTGCATCACTTCTCCGACGCGGAGGCCACGCGGCTGCTGACCGAGCTCCGGCGGATCACGCGCCGGCTGATCCTCGTCGTGGACGCCGACGGGACGCCCCGGGGGGTGGTGCGTCGCCTCTTGCTGGCGCTGGACCGCGGCCGCTTCATGCGGACGCCGGCTCGGCTCGCGGGAGTCGTCGGCCGGGTGCTCACCGTCGCCCGGACCATCACCTTCGACGTCGGGCTCTACGGGCAAGTGCTGCTGTGCTGCCCGCTCACGGAGGCTCCGGCTCCGGCGCCGCCGCAGGGGTAAGGGCTGGCGGCGGCGTCCCCTATTTCCTCCTCTCCAGCTTCAAGTCGATTTGTTTGAGGCGCTCGATGTCCGCCCGCAGCCGCTCGGCCTCGGCCTGGCGCGCGGCCAGCTCCTGGCGCGTGCGCGCCAGGTCACTCTCCCGGAGGGTCAACTCCTCGCGCAGCTGCGTCCCCTCGGCGCGCAGCTGCGTCCCCTCGGCGCGCAGGTGCACGCGCTCGTCGCGCAGCCGGATGACCTCGTCGCGCAGCACCGTCGCCTCGGCGCGCAGGCGCGTTCCGTCTTCGCGCAGGCGGGTTCCCTCGGCCTGCAGCCCGGCCAGCTCGTCGCTCAGCCGGGCCACCTCTTCGCGCCGTCGTGTCAGCTCAGACCGGGCCGTGAGCATGGCGGCCAAGGTATCGCGACTCTCCCGTATGCGAGGCGCCGAGCTGTCGTCGGGAAAGCGCGCCAGGTACGCGTCGTACGCCGCCACCGCCTCCTCCCACGCGCCCTCCCGGGCCTGGCGGTCGGCCTGGGCGACCAGGAGCACCGGGCCGATGAGCGGCAAGGAGACGCACCCCGCGATGGCCGCGAGCAGCAGCAAGACGGCGAGCCAGCGCGCCGCCGGCCACCCTCGGGTCCCTGCCCTCGTCCACGAGCGGACTACTCCCACGCCACACGTGTAGCCTCGTGTCAGCCAGGCTGTCAAGACCACACTCACAAAACCTTCAGCGGCCGGACCGACCACTCAGCGCATGGCGACGGCGCGCGCCGTCGCCAGTGTCATGGCGCGCTCGTGAAGTCGTGGCGTGCCGAGCCGCTCTGACCAGGGCGCGAAGTCAGCGCGCGGTCCCCCCCAGCGCAGCGCGTCCACGTCGGCGCCGATGGGCGCGTCCGCGCGCAGCGTGGCCAGCTCCCGGAACAGCCGCGCGCGCTCGCGTTGTCCCGTGAGCGTCGCGGCCAGCCGCGGCGCTCCGCGCACAGACACGTCCCATTCCGCGGCCAGCCGCGGAATGTGCTCGAGGTGCTGGTAGCGGGCGAGCACCGCCGCCGCGGATCTCGCCCCCCAGCCGGGCAGACCGGGGTAGCCGTCCGCGCTGTCCCCCACGAGCGCCAGCCAATCCGGAATCGAGGCGGGCGGGACACCGAATTTCTCTCGCACCGCCGACTCGTTGCGCAGCTCCCGTGTACGCCGATCGAGCTGGACGATCCGGTCGCCCCGCACGCACTGCGCCAGGTCCTTGTCCGGTGTGCACACGACGACCTGGTCGACGCGCGTATCGGCCGCGGCCATGGCCACCGCGGCGGCCAGCGCGTCGTCGGCCTCGAACTCAACCATGGGCCAGACAACCACGCCGAGCGCGCGCAGCGCATCCTCCAGCGGCGAGAACTGGGCGTAGAGGAGCGGGTCCATCCCCTCGCCCGTCTTGTAGCCTGGCCAGAGCACATTGCGAAACGACTCGATGACGTGGTCCGTGGCCACGCCCAGGTGCGTGGCGCCGCCCTCGAGCATTCCGAGAACCGAGCCGACGACGCCGCGCACCGCCCGCAGCCCCTCCGGCGCGCTCCGGTCGAAGGCCGCCGCCGGCGACAGGAAGTAGCGGAACAGCTCGTAGGTGCCGTCGACCAGATGGACGATCAGAGGACGGCTCACGGCCGAACGGCAGGCGCCTCGATCGTCATCCCGCGCGCGCGCCACATGAGGAACAGCTCGAGATCCACGAGCTCGGCGGCGCCGTATTCATACGGCTCGGCGCGAATCCCGACGAGACAGTTGCGCAGCCGCCGCTGGAGCGAGCCGAGCCCTTGCCACTCCAGCCGGTAAAGTGGGTACCCGGTCGGGTGGGCCTGCGGAATGACGTTGCCCGCGAGCCGCCGTCCCCAGTGGTCGTCGTGACATTGGCTGCAGGCCAGATTGAGCTGGCCCTGGCGCCGATGGAAGGTGGCGCGCCCGGCCTCGAGGAACGGCTGCGTCCGCTGATCGATCACGACCTCGATCGGCAGGCCGCGCGACTGGCGTGCGACGTAGGCGGTCAGCGCGAGCAGCTCCCGGCCCTCCCAGGCGAGCGGCGCCGCCTGCTGCCGGTCGGTGCGGCAGAGGTTGATGCGCTGCTCGAGGCTGAGCGGCCGTCCCCGCGCGGCGTCGAACGACGGATGGCGCGCGGCCACGCCCTTCATGCTGGCGCGGGCGTCGCCGTGGCAGTCGGCGCAGGCCCGGCCGGCGACGCCGACCTTCCGGTTCCACAGCGTTCCGCCCTCGAGCACCCATAGCATCCCGGGATTGGCGGTGTCGTCGTCCTGCATCGCGCGGGTCTCGCGGCCCATGAAGTCGTAGCCCGAGCGCCGCTCGCCGCGCGGGATCTCTCCGGCGCCGGCCGACGCCGCGATCGCGACGGCCGCCACCGCGGCGCAGAGTCGCCGCACTACAGGCCGAGTCGGAAGGTCGAGGAGCGCCACGGCTTTGCCGGGGCGCGACGAGCGCGGGGGGTGTAGGGGGCCATTTCGGGGCCCCCCTACTCCACGGAGATCGCGGCCGACTCCGTCACCGAGAAGGCGTTGTCGCCCGTCCAGGTAAACGCGAGGGTGCCGCTCTCGGTGGCGACCGTCGAGAAGACGATGAACGGGTTGGCGGAGATGGCCGGGTGGAGCTCGGCGCGGAAGACTTCCGTGCCGTTGTAGGTGCACACGAAGCGCCGGATGATGTCGCGCGGGATCAGCGCGCCGAGCTGGGTGCGACGATAGCCGGTCTCCATCGTGTGCGAGACCAGGGTCTTGATCTCGATGATCTCCCCGCGCTTGGCCCGCTCCGGCACGTTGATCAGTGCGCTGGCCACGGCTAGATCCCGTCCTCGAGACACGCGGCGAGCGTGACCACGATGCCGGCGCTGTCCGACCAGAACGAGCCGTCGCTCAGCTCGCAGATTGCGACCACGTTCTGGGAGTCGGCGAGCCGGACGCGGGTCGCCATCTTCGCCCGCCCGGCCCGTGGCCCGAGGTGGAAGCTCACGACGTTGGGCTGGGGGTTCTTTTCGGTGAAGACGTGCACGGCCCTCACGTGCTCGGCCTCGGTCATCGGGCTGTCGATGGTCACCGTGAGCGGCACGGCGTTGCCGTTCTCGATGAGTGGCGGCAGGTCGAGCTTCACCCTCCCGGGGGTGACCCGTGCCCCGCCCACCACCTTGCGGATGGCCTCGTGCATCTCGGCCGGCGTCGCGGGGGCGGGCGCGACCGCGATGACCGACCCGAGCCCGAGGCCGGCGGCGGCGCCCCCGGCGGCCTTCAAGAACTCGCGACGCGACGTCTGTCGGTCCATTCAGTCCTTCAAGGTCAGCAAGAAGGCCACGACATCCTCGATCTGCTCCGCGCTCAGGATGGGCTTGCCGCGCCACGCCGGCGCCACCCGCAGCAGTCCCTCGGTCCGATGATACGCCGGCATGATAGTGACCGGATTGATCCGGCCGGAATCGGCGATCCTGAGGCGCAGCTGGCCCGCCGACCATCGATTCCCGGCCCCCGTGAGATCGGGCGCGAGACTGCCCTGAAACCGCTCCTCTGGAAACGGCCCGCTGTGACAGAGCAGGCACAGGCCGACCTGGCGACTGGCGACGATCGCGCGCCCACGGGCAGGATCGCCCTTGGAGCCGGTGAGCGATTCCGGGATCGCTTCCTGTCCGTACGCCACACCCAGCATGCAGAAGGCCGCGACGATGGCGGCCGTCGACCACCTCACCCGAACAACTCGCCGGTGATCGTGCGGAACCAGGCCTCGGCGAGCACGGCCTCGGCCGCCCGCGTGGCGCGCGGCGCGTCCATGGGGCTGACGCCGCCGGACCCGGGGACATCGGCGAGCTGCCCACCCGAAGGCTGGTAGACGCCGGCGACCGAGATCCCGTAGTCGGGTGCCACGAGGCTGTAGCACGTGTTGATCAGCTTGGGGGCAGGCGGCGCGCCGCCCGCGAGGAGCCGCACGACCGCCGCGGCGCAGGTCTTGGCCTGGGAGTTCGCGGCGAACGCCGATTTCGGCATCGCGCCGGCGATCGCGGCGTCGCCGATGACGTGAATGCCGACTTGCAGCTTGGACTCGAACGTCACCGGATCGATCGGGCACCAGCCCGTGCGGTCGGCGACACCGGCCACATCCGCGAGGCGGCCCGCCTTCTGTGGCGGGATCACGTTGGCCACCTTCGCCTGGTGCCGGCCGAACTCGGTCACGAGTGTGCGAGTCGCCACGTCCACCGACGTGACGTTGCCGCCCTTGGACAGCGGTACCCATTCGAGCAGGCCCGGGTACAGCTCCGCCCAGGCAGCCTGGAACAGTCGCTGCTTGGAGAACGCATCCTTGGCGTCGAGGACGATCAGCTTGGACTTCGGCTTCTTCGTTTTCAGATAGTGCGCGATCAGGCTGGCCCGCTCGTAGGGCCCGGGCGGGCAGCGGAACGGATTCGCCGGCGCCGAGATGACGACGAGCCCACCGTCATCCATGGCCTCGAGCTGACGGCGCAGCAGCAGGGTCTGCTTGCCGGCGCGCCAGGCGTGGGGCATGAGGGCGGCCGCCGCCTCGTCGTACCCCGGCAAGGCGCCCCAGCGGATATCGATGCCGGGCGCCAGCACCAGCCGGTCGTACGGCAGGCGCACGCCGTCCGCCAGCGTGACCGACCGGGCCTGCGCGTCGACGGCGGTCGCGACGCCGCGGGCGACGACGATGCCGTCGGCGGCGACACGCTCGTACGTGAACTGCTGCGCGCTCAGCTCGCGCAGGCCGCCGATCACCGCATTGCTGAACGGGCAGGCGGTGAACGTCGCGTTGGCCTCGACCAGCGTGACGGCGATGCGCGGGTCGGCCTGCCGGAGGGCGCGGGCGCAGCTGGCGCCGGCGAAGCCTCCACCGACGACCACGACGCGCGGGGCGGCGCCTTGCGCGAAGGTCGGAAGGGGGAAGAGCGCGGCGGAGGTGCCCGCCACACCGAGCTTCAGGAACTCGCGACGGCTCATCCTCACCGCTGAGTCGCGTACCAGGCCGCGATGGCCTGGACTTCCGCCTCGGTGAAGCCCTTGGCGATCCGATCCATGACGGTGGCGGCGCGTGTTCCCGAGCGGAAGTCCTGCATGGCCCGGACGATCGCGGCCCGGTCGAGCCCGGCGAGCCGCGGCACGGGCGACGTCACGCGAGTCGAGGCCGGGTGGCAACCGGAGCAGGCCGCGGCGCCGGCCGGTGGTTCCGCCGACGCCACCACGGCCGCTGCGATCAGGGCGACCCCGATCGCAGCGGCCAGGGTCCTGCGCATCACGCAACTACACCAGGGTGACGCCGTGGTGCTTCAGCGGAACCGTGCGCAGGCGCTTGCCGGTCGCGGCGAAGAACGCGTTCAGGACCGCCGGCGCGGCCACGCAGATCGTGGGCTCGCCGATCCCGCCCCAGAACCCGCCGGACGGCATGACGATCGATTCGACCTTCGGCATCTGGGCGATCCGCATGGAGTCGTAGGTGTTGAAGTTGGTCTGCTCGATGTGGCCGTCCTTGACCGTGCACTCCTCCATGAACAACCCGGACAACCCGTAGACGAACGAGCCGGCGATCTGCCGCTCGATCTGCGCCGGATTGACAGCGTACCCGCAATCGGTGGCGGCGACGATGCGATGGATCTTGATCTTGTTGCCGCCGCTGACGGAAATCTCGGCGCACGCCGCCACGTAGCTGGCAAACGACATCATCTGCGCCAACCCGCGGTACACGCCCTGCGGCGCCGGCTTGCCCCAACCCGCCCGGTCGGCTACCGCGTTCAGCACGGCCAGGTGCTTGGGATGCTTGCTCATCAGCTTGCGCCGGAACTCGAGCGGATCCTGGCCGACCGCATGGGCCATCTCGTCCATGAAGCACTCGAGGAAGATCGCGTTCTGGTTGATGTTCACGCCGCGCCAGAAGCCCGGCGGGACGTGCGTGTTGCGCATCGCGTGGTCGACCAGCAAGTTCGGCACACTGTAGCCGATGCCGAAGTCCCCGCCCGGGTTGAGCCCCTGGAACACCAGCGGGTCCTTGCCGGCCTGGAGGGCTTCCGGCCGCACGTCGCTGAGGATCGACTGCCCCGACAGGCGCATGTGCAGGCCGGTGAGGTTGTTGGCGGCGTCGAAGGCGCCGACCAGCTTGCACTGCATGACCGGGTGATACCGGCCGTGCAGCATGTCCTCCTCGCGCGTCCACAGGAGCTTCACCGGCGTGCCGGGCACCTGCTTGGCGATCAGGACCGCCTGCGTCACGTAGTCGTGGAATGCGCCGCGGCGCCCGAACCCGCCGCCCAGGTTGATCTTGTAGACCTCGCACTTGTCGGCCGGCAGCCCAGACGCCGCCAGCGTCGCCGCAAACGCGGCCTCGCCGTTCTGCGTCGGCACCCAGACCTCGCAGCGATCGGCCGTGTACTTCGCCGTCGCGTTCATCGGCTCCATCGGCGCGTGGTTCTGGAACGGATAGGCGTAGACCGCTTCGATCTTCTTGGCCGCGCCGGTGATGGCGGCCTTGACGTCGCCGTTCTGGTTGGCCACGAAGGCCTGGTCGGCGCTGAGACCCTCCTTCAACATGTCGGCGATCGTGGCGCTCGAGACCTTGGCGTTCGGGCCTTCGTCCCAGACGATGGGCAGCGCGTCGAGCGCGGTCTTGGCCTGCCACCACGTGTCGGCCACCACCGCCACCGCGGACTCGCCGACCGGGAGCACGTGCCGGACCCCCGGCATGCCCTTGACCTTGGCGGCCTCGAAGCTCTTCACCTTCCCGCCGAACACCGGGCAGTCCTTGATGGCGGCGTTGAGCATCCCGGGCAGCTTG
>JBGPZN010000187.1:0-6651 GCA_041493815.1 Methylomirabilia bacterium | reverse complement strand
TCGCCGCGGCCCGCCTCGCCGCCGCCCGGCTGAAGTGAGCATGGCCCGGCGCCTGGTGATCACCGTGTGCTTCCGCGAGCCGGGGGTGGTCGCGCTACCCGTCGAGCACGGTGACCGCGCGTGCCGGCTCGACGCTCGGGCGATCGTCAAGCAGCTCTTGACGCTGGCCGAGCGGCAGGGCGTGGCGGACCGCGTCCGCGTGCGCGAGGGGTGCGCGGGCGGGTGCAGCGGCGCCGGTCCCAACGTGAGCGTGGCGATCCATCCGCTGCCGGCACCGGGCGAGCGGAGCGACCAGATCGCGGTCGGTTGGAAGACCTACGTGTACTCCCTGCCCGCGCTCGACTGCCTGGCCCGGGTCATCGACGAGAATCTCGACGGGCCGCGCGCATCGCCGCGTAGACGGCGGGCCCGGTCAGTGCGGCCGTGATCCCCACCAGGGTGTTGAGCCAGCCGGCCAGCGCCATCGCGAGCAGCGAGAGCGCGGCGGGCACGCCGGCCACGACCAGCGCACTGCCGAGCCCGCCGGGCACGCGCCACGGCCGCGCCATCCCGGGCTCGCCCACGCGCAGCCTCACGAACGCCGCCAGCTCCACCAGCAGGCTGAGCGAGTAGAGCCAGACGTTGAGGACGATCAGCTCCTTGAACGAGAAGACCGCGAACGCGGCGTAGAGCACCGCCGAGACCAGGACCGCGACCCACGGCGTGCCGAAGCGCGGGTGGACGGCGGCGAGCCCGGCGGGCATCAGGCCGTCGCGGGCCAGGACGTAGGGCAGCCGTGAGTTCGTGAGCAGCAGCGTGAGAAACAGGCCGGCGGCGCTGACCACTGCGCCGAGGGCGACGGCGTGACCGAGCCAGGCGCCGCCCACCGCGCGGGCCAGCGCCGGCAGCGCGCCGGTCTCCCACTTCGTCCACTCGGTGGCGCCGGTGGCGAGCATCGCACCGACCGGCAGCAGATAGGCCGCCGCGATCACGGGCAACGCCAGGAACAGCGCGCGCCGGAATGCGTGCTCCGGCGCCTTCGCCTCGCCCAGGCAGGTGGACGGCGTGTCCCAGCCCGAGTAGTTCCACATCACGACCGCCAGGCCAAACCCCAGCCCGGCGCCGACCGTGTGCCCTTCGGCGACGAGCGGCCGCCACGGCGCCTGCGCGGCGGTCGCCAGCCCGACGATGACGAGGGCCGCGATCGGCAGCAACGCCAGGATCGACAGCGCCACCGCCGCCCGTCCGGTCGGACGCACGCCGACGACGTTCAGCGTGGTGAGGACGACGATGAACAGCACGGCCAGCAGCCACCGCTCCAGCGGCGCCATGGCCGGGTACCAGAACTTCAGATACTCGACGAACAGCGCCGGATAGACGGCGACGTCGACGAAGCTGTCGATCCACGACCACCAGCCGACCTGGAATCCCCAGAACGCGCCGAACGCCCGGCGCACCCAGGTGACGTAGCCGCCCTCGTCCGGCATCGCCGCCGCCAGCTCGGCCATCGCCAGCGAGACGGGCAGGCTCCAGAGCACCGGGGTGAGGACGAGGAGCAGCAGCGCCAGGCCGGGACCGAAGGACGACACGACGTCCTCGACACCGTAGGGACCGCCGCTGACGTTGAAGAAGACGATCGCGGCCAGCGGGAGAAGACCCAGCTCCCGCTTGAGTCTCACGTCTGGGCGGCGGCGATCAGCGCGGGCAGGTCGTTCACCCAGTCCTCGATGGGCCGGGCGGCGTCGACGGTGATCTCGAGCTTGCCGCTCGGCAGCCGGCGCACGCGGCCGGGCGCCGCCGGCCCCAGCGGAATCACGAGCATCTCGCGGTGGATGCCGAGCCCGTCGGTCACCACGAAGATCGCGTCGATCTCCTTCATGGTGACGACCTCAAGCACGGACGCCCACCTGCTCGGCGGCCTGGCGGATCTGGCGCCAGGTCTCGTCCTCGATCGGCACGCCGGCGGCGCGCCGCTCGCGCTCCATCCGGGCTTCCGGCTCGCCGGGAATCAGGATCTCCTTCGCGCCGGCGGCCAGCGGTGCCGTGCGCACCCAGTCCAGCAACGCCGCGACCTGCGCGTGGAACTCCGCCAGCGGCAGGAAGCGCGCCGGATCGATCCCCACGATCAGCGTGCCGTTGCGGAACACCGACGGCTCGCCGCTGGCCGCGCCGGCGCCGGAGAGGATGCCGCCCAGGATCTCGATCGCGATCGACAGCCCGAAGCCCTTGTGGGCGCCGGCGGTGAGCAGCGAGCCGGGCGGATCGGTGTAGTACTCGCGCGGATCGGTCGACGGCTCACCCAGCCCGTTGAGCATGATGCCGGGCGGCACCGTCTCGCCGCGGTTGAACTTCACGCGCAGCTTGCCCTCGGCCCACACGCTGCTGGCGAAGTCGTGCGACATCGTCACGACGCCGTCGGGGCCCGGCACCGCGATCGCGTGGGGGTTGGTGCCGAGGCGGCGGGCGGCGCCGCCCCACGGCGCCACGTTGAGGCCGCCGCGCGCGTTGGCCCACAGCATGCCGATCACGCCCTCGCCGGCCAGCATCTCGGCGTAGTCGGCGAGCCGGCCGACGTGATTGGCGCCGCGCAGCGCCACCGCGGCCAGCCCCTGCGCGCGCACCCGCTCGAGCGCCAGCGCCACGCCGCGCCGGGCGACGACCTGGCCGAAGCCACCATCGCCGTCGAGGATCGCGATCGTCGGCGTGTCGACCACCAGCGTCATCCGCGGCGTGGGGTTCAGCGTGCCGCTCGTGAGGGAGGCGACGTACTGCGGAATGCGGATCACGCCGTGCGAGTCGTGGCCGCGCAGGTTGGCCCGGACCAGCATGGTCGCGATCCACGCCGCGTCGTCCGCGGGCACGCCCCGCGCGGCGAAGATCTCCCGGGTCAGGCGCTCGAGCTGGGTGGCGTCGAGGTTCGGCATGGGCGCTACACTACCCCGGCGCCTGGCGAAGTGGGAGCCCGAAAAGATCCGTCTCGAGCGCCCTCACCTTCCGGGGAGCACGGGCGGCGGCAGGTCGGGTATGCTCGGGGCCGCTCGCATTCATCAGGAGGGAATCGTCCATGTCCGCGGCCCCGGCTGCTCCGCTCCTCGACGGCATCACCGTGCTCGACTTCACGCGCGTGCTGGCCGGTCCCTACTGCACGCGCCTGATGGCCGACCTCGGGGCGCGGGTGCTCAAGATCGAGCGGCCCGGCGAGGGCGACGACACGCGGCGCGGTTACATCCAGCTCGAGGAGGGACGCACCGACCAGGGGACCTACTTCGTAAGGATCAACGCCGGCAAGCAGAGCGTCGCGCTCGACCTCGGCCAGCCTCGCGGCCGCGAGGTCGTGCTGGACCTCGCGCGTGTCGCCGACGTGGCCGTCGAGAACTTCGTGCCCGGAGTGGCGGCGCGGATCGGCTGCGACTACGCGGCGCTGTCGCGGGTGAAGCCCGACCTCGTGTACTGCTCGATCTCCGGCTTCGGCCAGACCGGCCCGCTGCGCGACACGCCGGCCTTCCACCACATCATCAACGCGGTGTCGGGCATCATGGACCTCGAACGCGGGAGGGATCCGCTGCCACACGTCGGCTATCTGCAGGCAGCCGACGTGCTGGCCGGCACCCACGCGTTCGGCGCGATCCTGGCCGCGCTGGTCCGTCGCGGCCGCACCGGGCACGGCGCCTACCTCGACGTCTCGATGCTGGAGGCCATGATCGCCGCCGAGGACGTCTCCTACGGCGCCGTGCTGAACGGGGGCGAGGTTTCGGTGGGGCCGCGGGTCGGGATGGTGGTCCACCGGCTCGACGGCGGCGACTACGCGATGCAGACGGTCGGCTCGCCCCAGCTGTGGCCGCGGCTGTGTGCGGCGATGAAGCGGCCCGGCCTTGGCGCCGACCCGCGCTTCGCCACGCCGATCCTCCGGCGCCAGAACTGGCCCGCGCTGCGCGACGTCATCGTCGCCTGGCTGGATGGCTTCGGCACCCGCGAGCGCGCGCTGGAGGCGCTGCGGGCGGCGCGGCTGCCGTGCTCGCCGGTGCTGTCACCGCCCGAGGTCGTGGCGCACCCCCACCTCGAGGCGCGCCACGCGTTCCCGGAGGTGCCCCACCCCGCGCGTGGCAAGGTCCGAGTGACCGCCACCCCGTTCCACGTCGACGGGCAGCCGGTCAGCCCCACCGCGGGCGCGCCCCATCGCATCGGCGAGCACACGCGCCAGGTGCTGCGCGACGTGCTCGGCTACGATCCGGCGAAGATCGACGAGCTGGCGAGCGCCGGCGCGATCGGGCTGGTGTGAGGATCCCTCAATGCTCTTCATGGTGATCGAGCGATTTCGCAACCAGGACGCGCAGGCCGTCTACCGCCGGTTCCGCGAGAAGGGGCGCCGGATGCCGGACGGCTTGGCGTTCGTCGGCTCCTGGGTGTCCGCCGACGTCGGCCGGTGCTTTCAGCTCATGGAGTGTGACGACGTCACGCTGCTGCAGCGCTGGGTGGCCGCCTGGTCCGAGCTCATCGAGTTCGAGATCGTCCCGGTCGCGCCCGGCAAGGACACCGCCGCCGCGCTACCGCCGTAGCGCCGCCGACGCTACGCCAAGGGGTTCTCCCAGCGCAGCCCCGGAAACCGCGCGAAGTCGCCGTCGGTCGAGCACAGCGTGAGTCCGTGCTCGATGGCGAGGGCGGCGAGGTGCGCGTCCGGTACGAGGTTGCCGCGGGGCACGACCCGAAGCAGTCCGCCTAACGTCTCCCGATGGTGCTCGGTGGGGAGCGGAATCCAGGCCGGCGAGCAATCCAGCCAGGCCTCCACCTGACGCCACGCTTCCGGCAGCGACCGCGGACGGTCGACGACGCGCGGGTTGGAGATAGCCCGCACGAACGCCAGGAGACTCGGCCACGGCAACCCGATCGGGGCGGGGCCGTTCAACCGACCGTCGAGCCACGCGCGCGCGGGCTCATGCTGGGGAAACGAGCGGCTCTGCGCGTAGACCAGCAGGTTGGCGTCGACGAGGATCACTTGTGCCAGTCGCCTTCGGCGACGGCGAGCACCTCGGCAACATCGTCCACGTTGGGGATCAGACACCGGCCCGTATCGACTGATGGCGTCCGGTACGTCGCCGTCCGCTCGGGCGGACCACTCATCCGGCGTAGTCCATACCGCAGGGCTTCGTTGACGACGACCTTCAGCCCGTCCTTCCGACGCGCCAGGGCCCGCTTCAGCAGCGCGGCGACGTCATCGTCGAGCGTGAGCGTGGTTCGCATGACGCCAGGATGCCGTCTTGATGATTTGATGTCAACTGTCTGATGTTTCAGACATCAACGCGAGCCGAGCGCCCGCTCGGCCGCGGTCTCGCCCGAGCGGACGCAGTCGGCGATGCCGACGCCGCGGTAGGCGGCGCCGGCGAGCGACAGGCCGGGCAGCGCACCGAGCGCGTGCTCGATCGTCTCGACCCGCGCGAGGTGACCGACGCGGTACTGCGGCATCGAGGCGGGCCAGCGGTGCAGGCGGGTGAGCACCGGCTCGGCGGCGATGCCGAGCGCCTCGCGGAGCTCGCCGCGCGCCCGGGCCACCAGCGCGTCGTCGTCCTCGGCCAGCACGCCCGCGTTGAGCATGCCGCCCAGGAAGCCGCGGATCAGCACGTGGCCCTCGGGGGCGCGGCCCGGGTATTTCACGCTGGAGAACGTCCCCGCCAGCAGCGCCTTGCCCTCGCTGCGAGGCACGACGAAGCCAAAGCCGTCGAGCGCGTGCGGCACGTCGGCGCGCCGGTAGCCGAGCGACACCGTCGCTGCCGACGCGTAGGGGATCTCCTCCACCAGGGTCGCCAGCGCCGGATCCAGGTAGCGCGTGAGCCGCGCGGTGGCGTGCGCCTCGGTGGCCAGGATCACGCGGTCCGCGTCGAAGCGGCCGCCCTCCGACGTCGCCACCCGCCAGCGCTGACCCGCCCGCTCCAGCGCGCTCACGCGCTGCTTGAGGACCACCGCCCCGGCCGGCAGCCGCGCCGCCAGCGTCGTGACGAGCTCCTCCATGCCGGCGCCGAACGTGACGAACAGCGACCAGCGGGCGCCGCTGGTGCCGGGCAGCGGCGCCCGCCGCAGCGCGCGGCGCAGTCCCAGGATGACCGAGCGCTCCGTGCGCTCCAGCTCGATGAACCGCGGCATCGTCGCCGTCAGGCTGAGGTCGTCGGGGTCGGCGGTGTAGATGCCGGCCACCAGCGGCTGGGCCACGCGCTCGAGCGCCTCGGCCCCGAGGCGCCGGCGCACGAACGCGCCCAGGCTCTCGTCGTCACCGCCGCCACGCGGCAGCACGAGGTCGAGCGCCATGCGCAGCTTGCCGGTGAGCGAGAACAGCGACGAAGTCGCGAACGGGAGCATCGCGGTCGGCGCGAGCAGCTGAAATCCGTCGGGCAGCGGGTGCAGCCGGCCCCGATGCCACACGAAGACCTTGCGGAAGCGATCGTCGGTGCGCACGAGCCGGTCCTCGACGCCGAGGCGGCGGCACAGCGCCAGCGCCCACGGCTTCTCGGACAGGAACGAGTCGGGGCCGGCCTCGACCAGGAAGCCGTCCACGTGCTCGCTGGCGATCGTGCCGCCCAGCCGCTCGCGCGCCTCGATCAGCGTGAGGTCGAGCGCGACTCCCCGCTCCCGCGCAACCTCGACGGCCCGGTGCGCGGCGCTGAGCCCGGCGATGCCGCCGCC
>JBGPZN010000289.1:0-4809 GCA_041493815.1 Methylomirabilia bacterium | reverse complement strand
TGAGCTCCTCGGCGCCGCGCACGAGCGACGGGGGAGCCACTCCGTCCGACCGCAGCGCCCGGCTCAGATCGAAGAGCGCGCCGAGGGCCTCCGGCGTGTTGAAGTCGTCGTCCATGGCGTCCAGGAAGCGCTGGCGGTGGCCGGCAAACTCCGGGGGCAGCGGCTGGCCCGCGGCCGCCGCCAGCGTCGCGTGCTTCTCCGCCTCGTCGACGGGGCGCCACAGGCGCTCGAGGGCGCGCGCGCTGTCTGCCACGCGCTCCTCCGACCACTCGAGCGGGCTGCGGTAGTGGGTGCCCAGCAGGAACAGGCGCAGGGCCGCTGGGTCGTGCCGCGTCACCAGGTCGCGAATCGTGAGCGTGTTCCCGAGCGACTTCGACATCTTCTCGCGACCCATGTTCACCATGCCGTTGTGCACCCAGTAACGCGCGAACGGCCGGCCGGTGTCGGCCTCCGCCTGGGCGATCTCGCACTCGTGGTGAGGAAAGATCAGGTCCTCGCCGCCGCCGTGGATGTCGAACGAGTCGCCGAGGTAGCGGACCGCCATCGCGGAGCACTCGATGTGCCAGCCGGGGCGACCGGATCCCCACGGGCTGTCCCAGGCCGGCTCACCCGGCTTGGCGGACTTCCAGAGCGCGAAGTCGCGCGGATCGCGCTTACGCTCGTCGATCTCCACGCGCGCGCCCGCCTGCAGCTCGTCGAGGTTCTTGCCGGAGAGCTTGCCGTAGGCGGGGAACCGCCGGACCTCGAAGTAGACGTCGCCCTCGACCACGTAGGCGTAGCCGCGGGCCACGAGGCGCTCGATCAGCGCGATCATCTCGGGCACGTGCTCGGTCGCCTTTGGCTCCACGTCGGGCGCCAGCACGCCCAGCGCCGCCATGTCGGCGTGGAAGGCGGCGATGTTGCGCTCGGACACCTCGCGGGCCGGCACGCCCTCCTGCCCGGCCCGGCGGATGATCTTGTCGTCGATGTCCGTGAAGTTGCGCACGAACGTGACGCGATAGCCGGCGAAGCGCAGGTAGCGCGAGATCACGTCGAAGACCATCAGCATGCGGGCGTGGCCGACGTGGGAGAGGTCGTACACCGTCACCCCGCACGAGTACATCTTGATCTCGCCGGGGGTCAGGGGGACGAGCTCTTCCTTGCCGCGCGCCATCGTGTTGTAGATCCTCATTTCGCTCGGAAGGGGGCTGCGCCCCCCTTCCGAAACCTCCCCCCAGGATTGCGCCGGCGGAGCCGGCGCTCGAAGCGCCCGTTCACTCCCGTACGTCCAGACTGACGACGGCCATCGCGGCAATCCCCTCGCGGCGGCCGAGCAGACCGAGGCCTTCGGGACTCTTGGCTTTGACGCTGACGCGATCGACGGGGATGCCGAGGACGTCGGCCAGACGCTTGGCCATCTCGGGAAGATGGCCGACCAGCTTCGGGGCCTGGGCCAAGACGGTCGCGTCCACGTTGACCGGGGTCGCGCCGCGGCCGCGCACCAGCTCCAGCACCTGGCCGAGCAGCAGCAGGCTGGAGATGCCGCGCCAGCGCGGGTCGGTGTCCGGGAAGTGGCGGCCGAGATCGCCGAGCGCCAGGGCGCCCAGCAGCGCCTCCCCCACCGCGTGCACGAGCACGTCGGCGTCGGAGTGGCCGTCGAGCCCGAGCTCCGACGGCACCATCACCCCGCCCAGAATCAGCGGCCGGCCGGCCACGAGCGGGTGCAGGTCGAAGCCGAAGCCGACGCGATTCATCGCCGCCCCCGCGCGCGCCGCAGATCCTCCGGCGTGGTGATCTTGACGTTGCCGGCCAGGCCCGGCACCACCCGCACCGGGTGCCCCAGCCGCTCCACCAGCGTCGCGTCGTCGGTGCCCACCACGCCGTCGCGGCGCGCCTTCTCGTGAGCCTCCCGCAAGAGCGCGCTCCGGAACCCCTGCGGCGTCTGCACCGACCACAGCTCGGAGCGATCGAGCGTCGCCTCCACCACGCCGTCGCGCACGCGCTTGACCGTCTCGGCGATGGGCAGCGCGCAGATGGCCGCGCCGTGCGCCGCCGCCGCCGACACCACCGCGTCGATCAACCGCCGGTCGATGAAGGGTCGCACGGCGTCGTGGACCAGCACGACCTCGGCGTCAATCGGCGCCGCCTGCAGCGCGTTCCAGACCGATTCTTGCCGGGTGGCGCCGCCGGCGACGACCTCGACCCGCGACCGGCCGACGAGCCGCCGCGTCCGGGCCAGGTGCTCGGCCGGGGCGGCGACGACGACCGCGCGCACGGCCGGATGGCGAAGAAAGTGGGCCAGCGTGCGCGCCAGGATCGTGGTGCCGGCGAGACGCAGGAACTGCTTCGGCGTGCGGCGACCCAGGCGGGCGCCGACGCCGCCGGCGGGAACGAGCACAGCCACGTTAGGCATCGCGCGCACCCGACTCCTCGCCGCGAGGCCGCGTGAAGATCATCCGGCCGGCCGAGGTCTGAAGCGCGCTGGTCACGACCACGTCGAGCGACTGGCCGATGAAGCGCTTGCCGCCCTCGACCACCACCATCGTGCCGTCGTCGAGGTACGCCACGCCCTGGCCCGGCTCCTTGCCCTCGCGCATCACCTGCACCTGCATGCTCTCGCCGGGCAGGGCCACCGGCCTGAGCGCGGCGGCCAGCTCGTGGAGGCTGCCGACCGTCACCCCGGCCAGGGTGGCCACCCGGGCGAGGGCGGTGTCGTTGGTCAGCAGGCGCGCGCCCCGGGCGCGCGCGAGAGCGACGAGCTTGGCGTCGACCTCGGCGATGGCCGGGAAGTCGGTGTCGGCGAGCTCCAGGCGGACGGTGGGAATCCGCCGCAGCCGGTCCAGCACGTCGAAGCCGCGGCGCCCGCGGTTGCGCCGCAGCGGGTCGCCGGAATCGGCGAGCCGCTGCAGCTCGCGCACGACGAACTGCGGGACGATCACCGCGCCGTCGAGGAAGCCCGCCTCGGCGACGTCGGCGATGCGGCCGTCGATGAGCACCGAGGTGTCGAGGATCCGGGCGGAAGCGTCCGACGCCGGCCTCGACGACCCCGACAATTCGGTGGCTCGGCGGGCGGCCACCGCCCCGCCCACCCAGGCCCCGAGCAGCGCGACACCGCTGCGCACCACGGGCGCGGCCCCCCCGGCCAGCGGCGCCAGCACGACGCCGAGCGCGAGCCCGGTCAGCAGCCCGGCGACGGCACCGCCCGCCGTCCACAGCAGCGGACGAAGCGGCACGGCGCCGGCGGCGATCTCGAGCGCGACGGCGACGGCACCCGCGCCCGCGCCGAGCGCGGCACCGGCGAGGGGTCCGAGGCCGATCGCAGGCGCCAGCACGGCGCCGGCGGTCGCGCCGGCGGCGACCACGAGCACGCGGCCGACGACGATCGCCATCAGCCGAGGAGCGCTCCGAGCGCGTCGCTCACGCTGCCGACGCCCGTGACCGGCAGTGGCAGCGTCCCCTCCACGTTGCTGCGCGGCACGATCGCCGACTTGAACCCGAGCTGGGCCGCGGCCCGCAGGCGCGTCTCCACACCGCTGACCGCGCGCACCTCGCCGGTGAGCCCGACCTCGCCGATCACGAGCACGTCGCCCGCCACCGGCCGCTCGAGGTAGCTCGACGCCGCCGCGATCACCACGCCGAGGTCCGCGGCCGGCTCGACCACGCGGCCGCCGCCGGCGACGTTGACGAAGACGTCCTGGTTGCCGATCGGCAGCCCCGCCCGCTTCTCCAGCACGGCCAGCAGCAGGCAGACGCGGTTGTAGTCGGCGCCCAGCACGGTCCGCCGCGGCGTGCCGAACGAGGCGCGGGCAACGAGGGCCTGCAGCTCCAGGAGCAGCGGGCGCGTGCCCTCCAGGGCTGCGACGATGACCGAGCCCGGCGCGTCGGCCGGCCGCTCGGCCAGGAAGAATCCCGAGGGATTCGGCACCTCGACGAGGCCCCCGGCCGCCATCTCGAACACACCGATCTCGTTGGTGGAGCCGAAGCGGTTCTTCACGGCGCGCAGCACGCGATAGGCGTGATGGTGCTCGCCCTCGAAGTAGAGCACGGTGTCGACGAGGTGCTCGAGCACGCGAGGCCCGGCCAGCGCACCCTCCTTGGTCACGTGGCCGACCAGGAACGTGGCGATGCCGCGCCCCTTGGCCAGCGTCATGAGGCGGGCGCCGCACTCGCGCACCTGGGCCACGCTGCCCGGCGCCGACTCGAGCTCCGGCAGGAAGACGGTCTGGATCGAGTCCACCACCAGGGCGCGCGGCTTGATCGTGTCGAGCTCGGCCTGCACCACGGACAGATCGTTCTCGGCCCACAGCAGCAGGCCATCGCCGGCGACGCCGAGGCGCTCGGCGCGCATCTTCACCTGCGCCGCCGATTCCTCGGCACACACGTAGAGGACCGGCGGGGTGACGCGCGCCAGCGCCCGCGCGGCTTGAAGGATCAACGTGGAGTTGTGAACAACCAGGTCGTTCGCGACAAAGCTGGCTGCGCCTGGCACGGACAGGTCGAAGACCGGAGCCTCGCCGGCGTCGACGATCTCGGCGATCTCGTCCCAGTACACTTCTCCATGAGCCCACGCGTCCAGCGTCGAGTCCGGATACGCCGCCGCGAGACAGGCGACCGTTGTTCGGCGCAGAGAGCGGTCGTGGCGGCGGTTCTTTCGGGCCACGCCGGCACAACGAGATATCTCTGCGGACCCAGCGCCTGCAGTCAGGTTCTGCAGTCGTGACCAGAACGCTTGCCCGGTCGGTATCGTGTGGCGAGCCGTTGTCGAGGCATCGGGCATTTCCATGGCAGCGATAGCACGCTTGGCCCCATCGCGCCCGTCAAGGCCAACCG
>JBGPZN010000324.1:0-4338 GCA_041493815.1 Methylomirabilia bacterium | reverse complement strand
CCGCGTGATCGAGCGGCTGGCGATCGTCGGCGTCGGACTGCTGGGCGGCTCCGTCGCCAAGGCGGTCCGCGCGCAGGCGCTGGCCCGGGAGATCGTGGGCGTCGGCCGTGACCTCGCCCGTCTCGGCCCCGCGGTGCGCGATGGGGCGCTGGATCGCGCCACGACCGACCTGGCCGAGGGCGTGGCGGGCGCCGACCGCGTCCTGCTCGCGGCTCCGGTGCTGGCCAACGAGACGTTGCTGCAGCGGGTGTGGCAGGCCGCGTCGCCGGGCGCGCTGCTGACCGACGTCGGCTCCACCAAGGGCGGCATCGCCGGCGCCGCCGACCGGCTGGCCGTCGGCCGGCCCGAGGTTCACTTCGTCGGCAGCCATCCGATGGCGGGCTCCGAGAAGAGCGGCTATGCGGTGGCGCGGGTCGACCTCTTCCAGGGCGCCACCGTGGTGGTGACGCCCACCGAGTCGAGCGATGCCGCCGCGGCCAAGGGCGTCGGCGAGTTCTGGGCGGCCCTGGGCGCGCGCGTCGTCGTGCTCGACCCCGCCGCGCACGACCGGGCGGTGGCCGCGATCAGCCACCTGCCGCACGTGGCGGCGTGGGCGCTCGTCGATGCGGTCGCGCGGTTCGAGCCCGGCGCGTTCTCGATCGCGGCGCGCGGCTTCAAGGACACCACGCGCATCGCCGCCTCCGATCCCGAGGTCTGGCGCGAGATCCTGCTCGACAACCGCGAGGCCGTGCGGGGGAGCCTGGCCGCGTTCCGGGGCGCCCTCGACGACCTCGAGGCGCTGATCGAGCGCGGCGACGGCGTGGCCCTCACCGCGTTCCTGGCCCGCATGAAGACCACGCGCGAGCGGCTGTCGTGAGGTTCCGCATCCGTCCGATCGCGCGGCTGCGGGGCGAGGCCGAGGTGCCGGGCGACAAGTCCGTCTCTCATCGCGCCGCGCTGCTGGGCGCGCTGGCCGAGGGCGTGAGCGAGGTGCAGGGCTACCTCGAGGCCGAGGATTGCCTGCGCACGATCGCGGCCGTGCAGGCTCTCGGCGCCGAGGTGACGCGCAAGGGGCCGGGGCACTACCGAATCGCGGGCGGGGGGCTGCGCGGACTCAGCGAGCCGGCAGACGTCATCGATTGCGGGAACTCGGGGACCGGCGTGCGGCTGCTGGCCGGCGTGCTCGCCGCCCAGCCGTTCTGCACGATGCTCACCGGCGACGCCTCGCTGCGTCGCCGTCCGATGGGCCGCATCGCCGAGCCGCTGCGGGCGATGGGAGCGACGATCACCGGTCGCGCCGACGGCACCCGCCTGCCGCTGGCCATCCGCGGGGCGGCGCCGACGAAGGCCATCCAGTACGCGACGCCGGTCGCCTCCGCGCAGGTGAAATCGGCGATCCTGCTGGCCGGGCTGGCCGCCGATGGTCCGGTGACGGTGACCGAGCCGGCGCCGTCGCGCGATCACTCCGAGCGGATGCTGCGCCGATTCGGCGCGCGGCTCGTCAGCGATGACTGCGTGGTGACGCTCACGCCCGGCCCGCTGCGGGCCACGACGGTCGTGGTCCCCGGCGACATCTCCTCGGCGGCGTTCCTGCTCGTTGCTGGCGCCGTGGTGGCCGACGCGCGCGTGACGCTGCATCGCGTCGGGGTGAATCCCACACGCACCGGCGTGCTCGACGTGCTGGAGGCCATGGGCGCGCGGATCGAGACGGCGCAGGCCGCCGACGAGGGCGAGCCGACCGCCTCGCTCACCGTGACGTCGAGCGCGCTCAGGGCGGTGACGATCGGCGGCGCCCTGCTCATCCCGCGCTTGATCGACGAGGTCCCGGTGCTCGCGGTGGCGGCGGCGGTGGCGTCCGGCGTCACGGTCGTGCGCGACGCTCGGGAGCTGCGCGTGAAGGAGTCCGACCGCATCGCCACGCTCGCCCGCGAGCTCGGCCGGATGGGCGCGGCGGTCGAGGAGCGGCCCGACGGCATGGCCATCACCGGCGGGCGCCGCCTGCACGGCGCCGCCGTCAGCAGCGGCGGCGACCATCGCGTGGCCATGGCCCTGACGGTGGCCGGCCTCGTCGCCGAGGGGGAGACCGTCGTCGACGACGTCGCCTGCGTCGCGACGTCGTTCCCCACCTTCGCCGACCTGATCAACACCCTCGCCGGCGCGCCGGCGATCACCGTCGAGCCATGACGGGCCCCGACCGGCCATGCGTGATCCGGTGATCGCGATCGACGGCCCGGCGGGCGCCGGCAAGGGCACCGTGGCCCGGCGGCTGGCCGCGAAGCTCGGCTACCGGCTGCTCGACACCGGCGCGATGTATCGCGCGCTGGCGTGGTCGATCGCGCGGGCCGGGCTGGCCCCCGACGACACGCCGGCGCTGAGGCGCCACGTCGATCGCGTACAGATCGACGTCGAGGGCGATCGCGTGGTCGTCGACGAGCGCGACGTCACCGACGACATCCGCTCGCCCGAGATCGCCGCGCTCACCTCGCGGCTGTCCACGCTGGCGGTGGTGCGGGACAAGCTGACGCCGATCCAGCGGCGGCTGGCTGCCACCGGCGGCGTGGTGCTGGAGGGGCGCGACACCGGCACCGTCGTGTGTCCGGACGCCGAGGTGAAGTTCTACCTCGACGCCTCGCTGCCGGAGCGCGCGCGCCGGCGGCAGGCCGAGATGCGGGCCCGGGGTGTCGAGCTGGAGGCGGAGGCGGCGCGGCATGACATCGCCGCGCGCGACACCCAGGACTCCAGCCGCGCGCTGGCGCCGCTGCGCAAGGCGGCCGACGCCATCGAGGTAGACAGCACCGGGCTGAGTGTGGAACAAGTGGTCGCGATCATGGCCGACGCGGTCGAGCGCCGGCGGCGGTGTGGGTAGGTGCTGTACGCCGTCTGCAAGCTCGTGGCGGTCGCGCTCATGCGGCTGGCGTTCCGCGTGGAGGGGCAGGGGACGGAGCACATCCCCGCCGAGGGCGCGGTGCTGATCGTGGCGAATCACTCCAGCGTGCTGGATCCGCCGATCGTCGGCGGGATGTGCCCGCGCCAGCTCACGTTCCTGGCCAAGGCGGAGCTGTTTCGGGTCCCCGGGTTCGGCTGGCTCATCCGGCGGCTCGGCGCGCAGCCGCTGCGGCGGGAGGGCGCCGATCCCTCGGCGTTGCGCATTGCGCAGCGTGTGCTCGCGGAGGGTAAGGCCCTGCTCGTCTTCCCGGAGGGCACGCGCGGCGAGGAGGGCGTCTTGCGGGAGGCCAAGGCCGGCGCCGCCCTGCTGGCGGTGCAGAGCGGGGCGGCGGTCGTTCCCGCGTACGTGCACGGCACCGGGCGGGCGTGGCCGCGCGGGCGGCGGCTTCCCCGGCCTGTTAAGGTGAGGGTGACTTTCGGCGCTCCGCTCCGGTTTCAGCGGGCGGCCGGCGGCGCCGAGCGGAGGGGGCAGTACGAGGCGGCGAGCCGGCAGATGATGACGGCGATCGCCGAACTCAGAGATCGAGCGGTCGGTGGGGTGGGTGTTGATCGAGCCCGGCGCCCACTCCAAATTCACTGAACGGAGGACCTGGCGGCATGGCGATGGACGAAACGCGCGGTAAGGTCGGCGGACCCCGCATGGAGGGCGAGGGTGCCGATGAGGAACGCATGGAGGATTGGTTCAAGGAAGGCTCGGCCACCAGCGAGTTCGAGGAGGGCGAGGTCGTCCACGGCCGCGTGGTCCACGTCGGCAGCAGCGAAGTGCTGATCGACGTCGGCTACAAGAGCGAGGGCGCGATCCCGATCGAGGAGCTCCTCCGCCACGGCGGGCTGCCGAAGGTGGGCGACGAGATCGAGGTCTACCTCGAGGCCAAGGAGGACAACGAAGGCCTCATCGTCCTGTCCAAGGACAAGGCCGACAAGATCAAGGTGTGGGACGCCATCACCCAGGCCTACGAGAAGGGCTCGCCGGTCGAGGGCCGGGTGGTCGAGGTCGTCAAGGGAGGACTCAGCGTCGACGTGGGGGTGAAGGCCTTCCTGCCCGGCTCCCAGGTGGACCTGCGTCCGGTGAAGAACCTGGGGGCCATGATCGGGCAATCGATCCGCGCCCGGGTGATCAAGCTCAACCGTCGCCGGGGCAACGTCGTGCTCTCGCGCCGCGCCGTGCTGGAGGAGGAGCGCGAGGAGAAGAAGAAGCACACGCTGGAGGTCCTCGCCGAGGGCATGGTGCTGACGGGAACGGTGAAGAACATCACTGATTATGGAGCCTTCATCGACCTGGGCGGCATCGACGGCCTACTTCATGTGACGGACATGAGCTGGGGCCGTGTCGGGCATCCTTCCGAAATTTTTCAGGTTGGTGATCAAGTCGAAGTCGTTGTCCTTCACTTCGACCGCGAGAGCGGGCGGGTG
>JBGPZN010000600.1:0-2239 GCA_041493815.1 Methylomirabilia bacterium | reverse complement strand
GGGATCGGCCGCCGCGATGTCGATCACGAACGGCACGCGCTTCTGCTGGGCCACCGAGACCATCGCGTTGGTGGAGCCGGAGTCGAACGACCCCATCAGCAGCTGCGCGCCGGAGTTGACCGCGCGCTCCGCCTCGACCCGGCCGTTCTCGGGCTTCGTCTGGGTGTCGCCGACGATCAGCTCGAGCTTCACCCCGCCCTTGCTCTTGATGCCGCCGGCCGCGTTCACCGCCTCCACGGCCATCTGGGCGCCGAGCCGGCACGCCTGCCCGGGCTCGGCCAGCGGGCCGGTCACCGGGTGGATCGCGCCGATCTTGAACGTCTTGGCCTGGGCGCGGAGGGGCAGCGGGAATCCGGCAACGGCGGCACCGGCGGCGGCGGTGAGGAAGGTGCGGCGGGTGAGTCGCGTCGTCATCGAGACCTCCTTCGATCGGGTACGCGGATTATACGTTGGCTCAACGCCGGGTCCACTTCCAGGACTCGAGGACGCGCTGGTACTCGGCCAGCACGTCCTTCTGGTGCTTCTGGGGGGCGATGATCATGAAGACGTAGCTGCGGCCGTCGGCGTCGTTACGCACCACGGCCGCCCTCACCCACAGCGAGCTCACGCTGGCGTCGACCCCATACAGCTCGAGGCCGTCCACGGTGCCGCTCTCGGCGCGGCCGCTCTTCCAGTCGCGCAGGCCGCTCTTGGCGAAGGTCGTGCGGAACGACTCCAGCGTGCTCTTGACCAGGTCCTGGCGAAACTCACCGGCGTCCTTGGCGATCTCGATCGCGCCCATGGGCGAGGCCATGATCCGGATCTGGGCCCCTTTCTCGGCCAGGTGATAGGGCAGCTGCTCGGCGCCGGGCGCCTCGAGACTCTGCGGGCGCAGCTCCCACGGGCTTCGCGGTGGCGCGAACATCCCCGACGCGAGGCGCGTGAGCGTGGCCGCGGCCGGCGGAGTGATCGCTGCCGGCGCGCTCCCGGCCGGCGGCGCCGGCGGCAGCGCAGCCAGCGGGCCGGCGGCGGCCGCGCGAGCGAAGATGAACTGACCGTTCTGGTCGAAGGTGTCGGGGATCTTGCCGTGCTCGGGCGTCTGCCGCGAGCCCGAGGCGTTGGCCACGAGCGGCGCCACGTCGCTGTAGAGCTGGGCGGCCGTCACGTAGGAGCGAGTCTGCTGCCGCAGATAGCCGACGAAGTTGTAGGCGAAGAGCGAGAGTCCGTCGCGGCCGCCGTCGGCCACCGGCTCCAGCCCGCCCGAGCTGATGACCTGGTAGGAGTCCTTGAGAAACACCTCGCGCAGGAAGCGGTCGTGACTCGGCAGCGTGACCAGCGCCCGCGACAGCGTGCCGGAGAAACAGCTGTCCGACACCAGCAGGGTGTGCCTGGCCTTGACGTTCTTGAGGATGCGGCGGATGTCGGCCACCGAGATCCAGGTGAACTCGTCGGCCGTGGCGTCGGCCGGGATCCAGAAGCCGTCCTGGGTGTCGGCCCGCTGGTGACCGTGACCGGCGTAGTAGACGAGCAGGCTATCGCCGGGGCCGAGCGGCATGTCGCGGAACTCGGCCAGCGCGCGGAGAATGCCGGCCCGAGTGGCCTGACGGTCGAGCACGAGCTTGACGTTCTTGAAGCCGTAGTCGTCGATGATCACCCGGCCCAGCATCTGCACGTCGTTCACGGCCGTGCGCAGCTTCGGTGCGAACTCGGTGTGCTGGTAGTCGTTGATGCCGATCAGCAGCGCGTGATAGGTGCCGAGCTCGAGGGCGCTGCCGCCGAGCTGCCCCAGCAGCGAGCCGTCGGGCCGCTTCTGCACACCCGGGTCGGCGCTCTGGGCCCCACCCGGCGACACGGCCGCGATCAGAACCAGTCCCACGAGCCAGGCGACCGCTCTCCACGAACCCATCGTCCCCTCCTCTCGACGCCGATCGATTATAGGAGACCGCCCGCGCCAGCCGACGGACTGGCGCGGTCAACGCACGAGGAGGCGGCGGACACGCTCGGCGGCCTGCACCAGCCCGCCCGGCAGCAGCAGCACGATGGCGATGAACAGCGCGCCGAAGATCAGCAGGTGGAAGTCGACCCAGCGCAGCGCCACGTACTCCTTCAGCACCACGTAGAGGACCGCGCCGAGCACCGGCCCGTGCAGCGTGCCGACGCCGCCGATGAACGTCATCAGCAGCGCGTCGAACGTCCAGTGCGGGCCGAACGGGTGCGAGGGGTAGTAGCTGATGTGATAGAAGGCGAAGAGCCCGCCGGC
>JBGPZN010000644.1:0-2037 GCA_041493815.1 Methylomirabilia bacterium | reverse complement strand
TACCGCACGCGACTGCCGAAGGCCACCAGCCGGCTGCGCTCGAGCGCCTCCGGGGAGAGGAGCACGCGCGGCCCCAGCGTGACCAGGCTCGCCGCGCGGTCCGGCTCGGCCTCGATCACGCCGCGGATCGTCAGCGTCACGTCGCCGATGACGAGCCGGTCACCGAGCCCCAGAGCGAGCCGGGCGAGGAGCTCACGCTGGACGACGGCGCCGTCGCGGTCGAGCAGCGACACCAGCGGCGCCGCCGGCGTGGTCGCGAGCCGGCCATAGAGCGGATAGCCGGGGCCGGGCGCCTTCAGCTCGACGAGCAGGCTGTCACCGCGCTCCCGGCCGCGCGCCATGCCCACCATCTCGCGGACCGACACCACGCGGGCGCCGGCGAGCCGCCCGACGGCGGCAGCGGCTTCGGGCGGCAGCGGCCGCGCCGACCGCAGCTCCACGTCACCGCCGAGCAGCGCCTTCGCCTCGCGCGCGAGCGTCGACTCCAGGCCCGCGCCCAGCGTGCCCACCGCCACCAGCGCGCCGACGCCCAGCGCGACGCAGGCGAAGACGGCCGCGAGGTGGCGCCGGCCACCGCGGGCCTGTCGCCACGCCAGGCGGAGCGCGACCGCGATCATCGCTCTGCGTGACCGTTCACGACCCGGCCGTCATGCAGCGCGATCGCGCGGCCGGCGCGGCCGGCCAGGGCCGGATCGTGGGTGACGAGCAGCAGGGTCGAGCGCCGCTCGCGGTTGAGCCCGAGCAGCAGATCGACGATCTGCGCGCCGGTGGCCGAGTCGAGGTTGCCGGTCGGCTCGTCGGCGAGCAGCAGCGGCGGCGCCAGCGCGACGGCCCGCGCGATGGCCACGCGCTGCTGCTCGCCGCCGGAGAGCTGCGCCGGGTAATGATCGGCCCGCGCGGCCAGACCGATCTCGTCCAGCCGGCGTCGCGCGGCCGCCAGCGGCGCGGCGACTCCGGCCAGCTCGAACGGCACCGCCACGTTCTCGACGGCGGTGAGCGTGGGAATCAGGTGATAGGACTGGAACACGAAGCCCATCGTGCGGCGGCGGAAGCGCGCGAGCGCGGCCTCGCCGAGGCCGGTGATCTCGACGCCGCCGACGGTGATCGAGCCCGCGCTCGGCGTGTCGAGACCCGCGATGAGGCCGAGCAGCGTGGACTTGCCGCTGCCCGACGGCCCGGTGACCGCGACGACCTCGCCCGCCGCCACGTCGAGGCTGACGCCGTCGAGGATCGTCACCGGGCGCCCGCCGCCTTCCAGGCGCATCACGAGATCGCGCACGCGAATCATCTCGAGGGCCATACTACACTTCGCTCGTGAGCCCGCTTCTCGCCGGTCGCCGCATCGTCGTCGCGCTGATGCTCGTGCTCGCCGCGCCGCCGGCCATGGCCGACGACCGCGTCGTCGTCGCGCTCGGCGACAGCCTCACCGCCGGGCTCGGCGTCACCCGCGACGAGGCCTACCCGGCCCTGCTCGAGGCCCGCCTGCGCCGGGCCGGCTTCGCCTATCGCGTAGTGAACGCCGGGGTCAGCGGCGACACGGCCGCCGGCGGCCTTCGACGGCTCGACTGGGTGCTGCGCTCGCGCCCCGAGGTCGTCATCGTCGCGCTCGGCGCCAACGACGGGCTGCGCGGACAGCCGGTCACCGCCGTGCGCGACAACCTCACGGCGATCGTCACTCGACTACGCGAGGCCGGCACCCGCGTGCTCCTGGTCGGCATGCGGTTGCCGCCCAACTACGGCGAGACCTACGCCACCGAATTCGCCGAGACGTTCCGCGCCGTGGCCCGGGGCACGTCCGTCGCGTTCCTGCCGTTCCTGCTCGCGGGTGTGGCGGGCGATCCGAGTCTGAACCAGGCCGACGGGATCCATCCCAACGCCGCGGGTCACCGTATCGTCGCCGAGCACGTCTGGCCCTCGCTGCAGCCGCTCCTGCGTCGCTGACCACACCCACCGAAAGGTTGCGTGCCCGGCGAAACCTCGATGCTATTCTCGCGAGAGATCGCCGTCAGGGAGATGCCATTCTGGCGGCGGGACCGG
>JBGPZN010000320.1:0-4363 GCA_041493815.1 Methylomirabilia bacterium | reverse complement strand
TGGTCAGCCGGACAACCGGCTAAGCCCGGCCCTCGGCCAGCGCCTGGAGTTGCTCGCGGACGCGGCCCTTGCGCTCCTTGTCGACGAACGAGACGAACAGGTCCTCGACCGACGGCTCGACGGCCACGGCCAGGCTCACCGCCAGGCCGCGCGCGCCTAGAAACTCCGCCACGGCCGCGGCGTCGGGCCCGCCGGGGATCATGATCAGCCGCAGGCGGGCGCCGGCGCGCACGACCTCCTCGACGGCGTCCCAGTCGCCGAGCGCCTCGGCGGCCGCGCGAGGGTTGTCGGCGGCGACCTCGACCACCACGCGTCCGAAATCGCGAGTCTTGATGTCCGCCGGGCTGCCGGTCGCGATCAGCCGCCCCTGGTAGATGAAGCCCAGCGAGTCGCACAGCTCGGCCTCGTCCATGTAGTGGGTGGTGACCAGGATCGTCGTGCCCTCGTCGGCCAGCCGGCGAATGAGCGCCCAGAACGTCCGCCGCGAGACCGGGTCGACGCCGGCCGTCGGCTCGTCCAGAAAGATCAGCCGCGGCGTGTGCACGAGCGCGCAGGCCAGGGCCAGGCGCTGGCGGTAGCCGCCGGAGAGCTGGGCGGAGAGCTGGCGCTCGCGCCCGACCAGGTCGGCCAGGCGCAGCATGCGGCTGATGCGCGCGGCCCGCTCGGCCCGCGGCACCATGTAGACGCGCGCGTAGAACGTGAGGTTCTCGTCCACGGTGAGGTCGTCGTACAGCGAGAAGCGCTGGGACATGTAGCCGATGGCCGACTTCACGCGCTCCGGATATCGGCGCAGGTCGATGCCGAGGACGCGCCCTTCGCCCTCGGTCGGCTCCATGATTCCGCACAGCATCCGCAGCGTCGTGGACTTGCCGGCGCCGTTGGGGCCGAGGAAGCCGTACAGCTCGCCGGCGCGCACCGCGAGGTCGAGATGGTCCACGGCCAGCACGCGGCCGAAGCGCTTCGTCAGCCCCCGGGTGACGACAGCGTAGTCGGCGTCGTCGAGGCCGGGCACGGCTAGGGCGCGATTTCGCCGTCGGCCGGCATGCCGGGCTTGAGCAGGCCGGCCGGATTTTTCGCGGCGATCTTGATGCGGAACACCAGGTTCACGCGCTCCTTCTTCGTCTGCACGTTCTTGGGCGTGAACTCGGCCTCGGAGGCGATCTCGCTGATGGCACCCTCGAAGCGGCGGCCGGGGAACGCGTCGACGCTGATCGAGGCCGGCTGGCCGATCTTCAGGCGCGCCACCTCGGTCTCGGAGACGTAGGCGCGCAACCAGACGTCGCTGGGATCCATGAGCGTGAGGATCGAGGCTCCCGGGCTCGCGGTCTCCCCGACCTCCATGTTCTTGCGGAGGACGAGGCCGGCGATGGGCGAGGTCAGCCGCGTCTCGTCCAGGCGCGCCCGGCCCAGCGCGGTCGCCGCGCGAGCCTCGGCCACCTGGGCCTCGGCCGCCGCCACCGCCTCCAGCCGCGGTCCCGCGCGCAGCAACTGCAGGCGCTCGCGCGCCGCCCGGGCGGCCTGGCGCGCGGCCTCGATCTCGTACTCGCGCGCGCCGGCCTCCAGCAGCGCCAGCTTCTCGCGCGCCGACTTCTCGTTGGCGACCGCCACCTCGGTGGCCTGCCGCATGCGGTCCACCTCCTGGGCGGCGACGAGGTCGCGGCCGAACAGCTCCTTCGTCCGGTCGTAGTCGCGCGCGGTCCACACGCGCGTGGCGGTCGCGTTGTCGACGGCCGCGCGGGCCTGCTCGATCTCCTGGCGGCGGGAGCCGGCCCGCAGGTCGGCGAGCTGCGCGTCGGCGCGGGCCGCCGTCGCCTCGGCCTCCTGGATCTCCTGCGGCCTCGCGCCGGCCCGCAGGTCGCGAAGCTGCGCTTCGGAGGCGCGCAGCGTGGCCTCGGCGCGTCTCAGCTCGGCCGTGAGCTGCTGGTCGTCCAGCCGCACCAGGAGCTGGCCGCGCCCGACCGGCAGGCCCTCACGGACGGTGAGCTCGACGATGCGGGCGGTGATACGCGGGCTGATGTCGACCTGGGTGGCTTCGATGGTGCCGGTGACGCTCACCCCGGCCGGCGTCTCGCCCAGCCGGCGCGACGCCCACGTCGCAGCCAGACCGACGGTGACAACCAGCGCCGCCGCCGCGGCGACCTTGTAGGCGCGCGACGGCATCAGGGCTTCGGCAGCAGGATGCCGACGTTCTTCTTGTCGTCCTGGAAGTACGCGCGGGCGACGCGCTGCAGGTCGGCCGCGGTCACGGCGCGTAGGCGGTCGAGGTATTGATCCTTCTGGGCGTAGCCGCCGATCAGCTCGAAGCGGGCCAGCAGCGAGGCGCGGCGGTGGATCGAGTCGTCCTGGAAGACGAAGCCAGCCTCGATCTGGTTCTTGGCCCGGGTCAGCTCGACGTCGCTCACCGGCTCGCGCGTGAGGCGCTGCATCTCGCCGAGTAGCTCCTTCTCGAGCGTCTCGGCCGTCTGCCCCGGCAGCGGCGTGGCCCAGAACCAGAACAGGCTGGGATCGATCGAGAAGTATGAGTAGTCGCCGCCCGCCTCGAGCGCGAGCTGCCGCTCGTGCACGAGGCCGCGATAGAGTCGCGACGACCGGCCGCCCGCGAGCACCACCGAGAGCACCTCGAGCGCGGGGGCGTCCGTAGAGGTGTGATGCGGCACCGGGTAGCCAATGTACACGATCGGCAGCTCGGCCGGCCTCTGCACGGTCACGCGCCGCTCGCCGTTCTGCGGCGGCTCCACCGCCAGCACCGGGGGCGGCGCGGCGCCACGGGGAATCGGCCCGAATGCCGCCTTGACCTTGGTCATGACCTCGGCGGCCTTGAAGTCGCCCACCATCACCAGCATTGCGTTGTTCGGCACGTAGTAGGTCTTGTAGAAGCTTCGGATCTCCTCCGGCGTGATGCGCCTGATGTCGAGCATCCAGCCAATGATCGGCTGGCCGTAGGAGTGGGCGCGGAACGCCAGCGCGCTCACCTCCTCGCCCAGGGCGCCGCCCGGGTCGTCCTCCGTGCGCGTGCGCCGCTCCTCGATCACCACCTCGCGCTCGGAGGCGATGATCTTGGGATCGAGCTGCAAGTTCTGCATCCGGTCGGACTCGAGGTCGAGCACGAGGTCGAGCCGGTCGGCGGCGATGTTCACGTAGTACGAGGTCACGTCCTGCGAGGTGAAGGCGTTGTCCTGCCCACCGTTGCGCTCGACCAGGCGGGCGAACGCGCCGGGGCCGTGCTTGGCGGTGCCGCGGAACATCAGGTGCTCGAGGAAGTGCGCGATGCCGGTGGCGCCGCGCAGCTCGTTGCGCGAGCCGACGCGATACCACATCTGCACGGTCACGATGGGGCTGCGGTGGTCCTCGAGCAGGAGGACGCGCAGGCCGTTGTCGAGCGTGGCGGCGACCACGGTGTCGGCCGCGCGGCCCGGCTCGGCGGCCGGCGCCGGCCAGCCCGCCGCCAGCGCGGCGGCGACCAGGAGGAGGATCAGTCCACGACGCATCACGGTCGATTATAGCCCCGCCGCTCGCTCGCTCCGGCCCACGCTGCCGCCGAGACCGACGACGGCGGCGAGCAGCCCGAGGATGAGCACGGTCGACAGCGTCGTCGATAGCCGCGAGAGCACGGCCAGCGTCGTGCTCGACAGACCGACGAACGCCAGGCCCACCACCGGCATCACCGGCGCGCCGCAGCCCATCACGCTGCACGGTCCCGTCGACAGGCCGAGCACGCTCGCCAGCGCGCCCGCCACTCCGCCGGAGCGCGCGGCCCGCGCGGACCAGCCGGCCGCGGCCACTCGCGCGCGCCGCTGACGCCACAGCGCGAAGTAGAGACCGAAGAGCAGCGCGGTCAGCAGCAGCCGGCCGAGATCGCGCACGTCGACGGCGTAACCCCACTCGGTCCCGCCGAACGGGCTGTCGGCCGAGAACCAGAAGAGCGCCAGGTCGGGCAGCTTGGCGATCTTCTGCTCGCGCGGGACGTCGGAGGCGAGGTACTCGGGCAGCCGCTTGAGCCAGGGATTGAACGTGAAGTAGTCCACCGGCTTGCGCGCCACCGACAGCAGCGCCGGCGGCAGCAGGATGCTCAGCGCGAACACCGCCGCCGCCGCGCCGAACACCAGCCCCGGCCGCGCGCGGACGGCCACCGCGATCCCCCGCGCGACGTCGCCGAGCGCTCGCCTCACCTGCACCGCCATCTCGGCGCCATCATGCGAGGCGGGGGTTCGCCTTGGCAAGCCGTACCCAAACTTGACTTTGGTCACACCGCGGTAAATGCTGACCATCACGCGCGACCTTCCCACAACGGAGGGGGAGACTATGGTTCCAGAAGTCAGCCGTCGGCAGTTCATGGAGCGACTGGGCGTCACGATCGGTGCCC
>JBGPZN010000632.1:0-2076 GCA_041493815.1 Methylomirabilia bacterium | reverse complement strand
TCCACGATGACGTCGCCGGGGCGCAGGCCGGCGGCCTCGCCCGGCCCGCCCTTGATCACGTCGGCGACGAGCACGCCCTCGCGCTCGCGCACGCCAAAGCTCGACGCCAGCTCCTCGGTGATGTCCTGGATGGCGATGCCGAGCCAGCCCCGTACCACCTTGCCGCGCGCGATGAGCTGCGCCATCACCGACTTGGCCTCGTTGATCGGGATCGAGAAGCCGATCCCCTGCCCGGCCGCGACGATGGCGGTGTTGATGCCGATCACGCGGCCGTCGAGGTTCGCCAGCGGACCGCCGGAGTTGCCGGGATTGATCGAGGCGTCGGTCTGGATGAAGTTCTCGTACGTCGCCACGCCCACGCGCGTGCGCGCCGTCGCCGACACGATGCCGACGGTGACCGTGCGGTCCAGCCCGAACGGGTTGCCGATGGCCACGACCCACTGGCCGACGCGCAGGCGCTCGGAGTCGCCGAGCGACGCCGCCGGCAGCGGGGCCGGAGCCTCGACCTTGAGCACCGCCAGGTCGGTCTTGGGATCGCGACCGACCAGGGTGGCCGTGAACTTCCGCGAGTCGGACAGGCGCACGGTAATGTCCTGAGCGTTCTCGATGACGTGGTTGTTCGTCAAGATGTATCCGGCCGGATCCACGATGACGCCGGAGCCGCTCGACCGCGGCTCCTCGCGCGGGCGCCGCTTGAAGTACTTCTCGTAGAACTCGTCGCCGAAGAATTCGCGGAAGCGCTGCGGATCGTCGGGCGAGCCGGCCGCGGGCCGCCGGGAGACGGTGCTGACGTTGACGACGGACGGCGTCACGCGGTCGGCCACCGCGGTGAAGGCCTCCTCCATCGCCTGCAGCACCGCGCGCGCGTCGATCTTGGGGCTGGGCGGCCTGGCGGGCGCTCGCTTGTCGGCAGCCGGCGGCCGCGAGGGCGCCGACTGGGCCCAGGCCGGCGCCGCGAGCGCGGCGACCAGGAGGAGGGTGAGCGCGGTCTTCATGAACGTCAGAGGCCGCATTCTACCGGCCGCCGTCGGACTACGCCAGCACGATCAGGCTGAGCTCGACGATCTCGCGCGTGGCCGCGGTGATCGGCGCGGCCGCGCTGCGGCGCAGGCCCGCGACCCACAGGATACGTCCGTTGGCCTCGACGAGCGGCAGCCGCGCGCGATCCCAGCGCGGCACCTTGGCGTCGATGAGGAGCGACTTGAGCCGGCGCTCGCCGGTCCCGAAGGCGTGGAAGCGATCGCCACGCCGGCGGGGCCGCACGCCGAGCGCGCGCGGAAGGTCCGCCGCGTCGAACGCCACGCGATCGGCCGTGCGGGGGACGGCGTAGCCGGCAGCCGGCAGCAGCCGCGCCTGCAGCGCGCGGCCGATCTCCGGCAGCTCGACGCGCCCGGGCACCGCCAGCGCGCGCGCCGTCAGCGGCTGGGGAGGCCGCGCGCCCACGCGGATCCGGTCCCCGCTCACCTCGACGATCACGCCGCCGAGCCGGAACGGGCGGCGCGGTGGCGCGGTCGCCAGGACGCGCCGCAGGCCGCGATGCGCCCACGCGCGCAGCGGCGCCCGGCTGCCGAAGCGCGCGGCGGCCTGGCGCAGGGCCTCGGCCGCGATCGATGGCGGCAGCGCGGCCAGCGCCGCCCGCGGCAGCGTGAGCGCGCCGGCCTCGACGACGGCCAGGCGCGCCAGCTCGAGCGACGCCGCGTGGTCGAGCGCCTGCACGCTCTCGCGCGCCAGCCGGGCGACGCCGGCCAGCGCGGGCACGACCTCCGCGTGGTACGACGCGGCCAGCAACGGCAGCAGCTCGTGGCGAATCCGGTTACGGAGAACCTTCGGATCGCGGTTGCTCGGGTCCTCGACCCAGTCGAGGCCGGCCTCGGCCAGCGCCTCGCGCAGCGCCTGGCGCCGGAGCTCGATCAGCGGGCGGATGATGCGGCCACGCACGGGCGGGATGGCGGCGAGGCCGCGCACGCCGGCGCCGCCGAGCACGCGCATGAGCACCGTCTCGGCCTGATCGTCGAGGGTGTGGCCGATCGCGATGCGGGCGGCGCCGAGCCGGTCGGCCCACGCCTCCAGCGCCGC
>JBGPZN010000079.1:0-10454 GCA_041493815.1 Methylomirabilia bacterium | reverse complement strand
ATCGGCGGCGGGTCGGGCCGGTCCGACGGAGTGACTGACGAGGTCCTGACCGGCCAAGGCATGGCTGCGATCCTGCGCCGGGGAGCCCGGGTCCGTCAAGGAGTGCGCGGAGCGGACCAAGGCCTGGCCACGCGCGGGGGGGCCAGACCCGGCCCGGAACTGGTTGCGCCCGGGTTGCGTCTGGTGCTACGTTTTGCCGCGTTCTGCAAATGAGTGACGCGCAACTGTATGAGGTCATTCAGCCTGCCTCAGAAGCAACTCTTTCGTCTTGGCGCAGGAGCTTCAGCCCTGCCGGTAATAGACTCGCGGCGTATCCAAGGCTCCTCCCATTGAGCACGGGTCTCCGTCGCCGATCTGCTGCCCTAGGGCCTGCACGCGGCCGTCAGTTTGGCGATGAGGCGATCGAGCGCGTGAATCGTGTCTTGGTCGAGCTTCCCGTGTCTCCGGCGACCTTCGAGCAGCGCGAGGAGCGACTCGACGTCCTCGACCCGCTGAAAAGTCCAGGCTTCGACGTCGCCGCTCCGCTTGGCGCCCGAGACGGCCGCGCGCGCGCCGGTGGACACGGCGGCGTCGGCGGTGGTGGCAAGCAGGATGCGGGCGACGTCCGCATCGCCCGCGAGGATGCCCGGCACGGCAATCATGTTCTGCTACCGAGGACGATCAGCTCGTATTCCGTCATGGGGTCGTCATTCTAGCATCGTCATCCGAGGGGCACGATGGCGTAGAAGCGCGGCTCTGCGCCGATCACGCGGGTGATGTGCCCCTGGCCGATTAGGTCTTCGGCCAGGACGACGTCGCCCGGCCCGATCCGCACCACCGTGCCGTCGCCCACCTCGATCTCGGCGGACCCCGAGAGCGAGATCGAATACTGCCGGCGCGGCGCGCAATGCCAGTCGAGCACGTACCCCGGCGACGCGACGCGAAACGCGATGCCCGCCGTGGGCTGCGTCGGCGTCGTTTCCCCATGGGCGCCTTCGGTGTCGAGGAAGGGCTTCATCGGCAGTGTTTCTTCGGCGATGTGCGACTGTCCGTCGGCCCCGCTGTACACGCGCCAGATCTTTGCCATGGCACCTCCTGCGCAGAGGATACCTCATCATGAAGGCCCCCCGAAGGCCGCAGCCCGGTTTGCGCCCCCCGCGAAGATCGTCTATCGTGGCGTCTCCTTGGGGCATGCGGCCGTGAACCCTACTCGAGCGTGAGGACAACCATGCGGAAGACCATTACCGGCACCGGCGGCATGCTGCTGCTCCAGACCCTAAAGGACGCTGGGGTCGAGTACCTCTTCACGAACCCCGGCTCCGCGGAGACCGGCATCTTCGCCGCGATCGCCGAAGACGGCGACCAGCGACTGGTGGTCGGCAAGCACGAGGGGCTGGTGGCAGCGATGGCGGACGGCTACCACCGCTTCAGCGGGAAGGTCGGCGTCATCATCGCCCACGTGATGGGCGGCTCGTACCAGCTGGCCGGTCAGCTCTTCAACGCACAGGTCGCAGGCTCGTCGCTGCTGGTCATCGCGGGGGACTGGGCGTCCGAGCTCCAGGACTATCGCGGCCTGGCGCCGTTTCCTGGCTTGAGCCAGGCCGAGTCCATGCGCCCGCTGACCAAGGAGGCCCGCTGCGCGTACCAGGTGCACGCGAACCCGGCGGCCATCACGGTCGCCACCGCGCGCGCCCTCCGCGAAGCCACGACGCCGCCGACGGGCCCGGTCTACCTCTCGATCAGCGCGGAGCTCCTGAATCGCGATGGGCTGGAAGCCCAGATCGGGGAAGCCGCGCAGTACCAGATCGAGCGGCCGGGGCCGGCGCGTCCGCAGACGATCGAGGCGATCGCCCGGCGGCTCGGCGAGGCGCGCTGCCCGGTGCTGATGTTCGGCGACGACGTCTGGCGCGAGGGCGCCCAGGCTGAGGCCGTCCGCCTGGCCGAGGTGCTGGAGGCGCCGGTGTTCACCAGCCGGCAGATCTTCGCGAACTTCCCCACGCGGCATCCGCTCTTCTGCGGCAACTACCCGGCCTCCAAGGACTTCGAGAAGGTCACCGGCCTGAAGCCCGACGTGCTCTTCCTCGTCGGCTGCCAGGGCGTGCACGGCAGCGTGAGCGAGCCGTCGGTGATGCAGATCGGCCCCAACCCGCTGCTGATGGGCCGCCACTATCCGCTCGACGTCGCGGTGCAGTGCGACGTGCGCCACACGCTGCGCGAGCTCACTGAGGCGGTGACGCGCCTGCACGGCGCCGAGCGGGCCGCCGCCTGGACTCGCCAGCGCGGCAAGGTGCGCGCGTTCGCCGCGCTGCTGATCGAGCGCGAGGAGAACCTGGTGCGCGAGCACCAGAACGACGCGGACGTGCATCCCAGCGTGCTCGAGGCCCAGCTCGCCAGCGTGCTGCCGAAGGACACCGTCATGGTGCAGGAGAGCTCGACCGCGCGCACGGCGCTGCTGTCGCTCGGCCACGGCGGGATGGCGTGGACGCGCAGCGGCGGCGGCTCGCTCGGCTTCGGGGTGGGCGCGGCCATCGGGGCCAAGCTCGCCGTCGGGCGCGAGCGCCCGGTGGTGCTGAACCTGGGCGACGGCGCGCTCGGCTACAGCGCGGCGGGGTTCTGGACGATGGCGCGCTACAACACCGCGCTGCTGACCGTCGTGTCCAACAACGAGAGCTACCAGATCGTGCGCCACAACTGGGCCAAGGACATGCCGGACAGCAAGATGATCCGTGACGGCAAGTATCCGGGGCTCTGGCTGAGCGCGCCCGCGGTCGACTACGTGGCGCTGGCCCGCGCGCAGGGCGTGGACGGCGAGTGCGTGAAGACCGTGAAGGAGCTGGAGCCGGCGCTGCGGCGGGGCATGGACACGATCACCCGCGAGAACCGGCCGTACATGGTCGAGGTGGCGGTGGCCCGCGAGGGCATCGGCGCCGACTCGACCTGGTACCAGGACTGGCAGCTCTAGTCCGGCGGCGATGGCCTCCGAGATCACCACGACCGCGCTCGCGAAGCTGCTCGATACCGGCGCCACGCTCGCGCTCATCGATGTGCGTGAGCACGGCGAGTACAACCCCGCTCATATAGCCGGCAGCAGCTCGGTGCCGCGCCGCCAGCTCGAGGCGCGCATGGGGCGCCTGGTGCCCTTCCGCGGGGCGCAGGTGGTGGTGTGCGACGACAACGGCCGCCGGGCGGGGCTGGCCGCCCGCACGCTGGAGCGCCTGGGCTACCGCCGCGTGGCCGTGCTGGCCGGCGGCGTCAACCGCTGGGTCAGCGACAACCTGCCGACCGAGTGGGGCATGAACGTCCCCAGCAAGGATTTCGGCGAGAGGGTCGAGGTCGAGCACCACGTGCCCACCATCGACGCCGACGAGCTGGCGCGCCGCCAGCAGCGTGGCGACGAGCTGATCATCCTCGACACCCGCACGCCCGAGGAGTACCGGCGCTTCTGCATCCCCGGCGGCCGCAGCGTGCCGGGCGGCGAGCTGGGGCTGCGCATCCTCGACCTCGTGCGCGCGCATCCGAACGCGACGGTGGTCGTCAACTGCGCGGGCCGCACGCGCAGCATCATCGGCGCCCGCGTGCTGCAGCGCATGCGGCTGCCCAACGTCGTCAGCCTGCGCAACGGGACGTCGGGCTGGCTGCTGGCCGGCCTCGAGCTGGAGCGCGGCGCCGATCGCGTGGACCTGCCCGAGCCGTCCGCCGAGGGGCGCGCCGCCGCCGAGGCCTTCGCGGCGCGCGTGGCCGCCGAGGACGGCGTGCGGACCCTGGCGGCGGGCGAGCTACCGGCGCTGATGAAGCGGGCGGGCGACGAGACGGTCTACCTGATCGACGTGCGCACGCGCGAGGAGTACACGCGCGGCCACATCCCCGGCTTCTGGTGGATGCCGGGCGGGCAGGCCGTGCAGCGCGCGGACGACACGGTGGCCGTGCGCACGGGCACCGTGGTGTTCTGCTGCGACGGCACCGTGCGCGCGTCGGTGACTGCGTCGTGGTACCGGCAGATGGGCTTCGCCAACGTCTTCGTCGTCGCCGGCGGCACGACGGCGTGGGCGGCGGCCGGGCAGGCGCTCGCCGCCGGCGCGGACGAGCCGGTCGAGCCGATCGTGGCGGAGGCGAAGAACAAGGTGCGCCAGGTCTCGGCGGCCGAGCTGGCGGCGCTGCTGGCGTCCCCCCGGCCGCCGCTGATCCTCAACGTCGAGACGAGCGACCGCTTCGCCGCCGGCCACGTCCCCGGCGCGCGCTGGCTGCCGCGCGGCTGGCTGGAGCTGCGCATCGCGGAGCTCGCGGGCGACACCGCCACGCCGGTCGCCGTCACCGACGACGACGGTCACGACGCCGTGCTGAGCGCGGCGACGCTGCTGGAGCTGGGCTACCGGGACGTCGTCGCGCTGGCCGGCGGCACCGAGGCGTGGCGGAAGGACGGCCGGCCGCTGGAGCACGGTCTGACGGGCGTGCTGCGCGCGCCCGACGACGTGGTGCCGGCCGGTCCCGATCGCAGCTTCGCCGACATGATCAACTACCTGCGCTGGGAGGAGCGGCTCGGCCACAAGTACGCCAGGGAGGACGCATCGTGAGCGACCCGATCCGGATCCAGTTCACGCGATTCTCGGCGTTCTACTCACCGCTCATCGCCACCGTCGCCGGCGGATTCCTGAAGGCGGAGGGCTTCGAGCCGCAGCACTCCATCGCCCCGGCCGGCACATCGGCGATCGAGGGCCTGGTGCGGGGGGCGATCGACGTCTGCCAGTCGGCGCCGTCCCAGGGCTTCGGCCCGCTGGAGAAGGGTCAGGCGCCGCCGGCGGTGCACTTCGCCCAGATCAACGAGAAGGACGGCTTCTTCCTCACGGCGCGCGCGCCCGACCCGGCGTTCTCCTGGGACAAGCTCCGCGGCCGGGCGGTGCTCGTCGATCACGGCGGCCAGCCGCTGGCGATGTTCAAGTACGCGTGCCATCGGCGGGGACTGGACTACTCGGCGATCAAGGCCGTGAACGTGCCGAGCGATCGGATGGACCAGGCGTTCCGCGGGGGCGAGGGCGACTACATCCATCAGCAAGGACCGGCGCCGCAGCAGCTCGAGCACGACGGCGTCGGCCACGTCGTCGCCTCCGTCGGCGAGGCCATCGGCCCCTGCGCGTTTTCGAGCCTGGCCGCCACCCGGGAGTGGCTGAAGACCGACGCCGCCCGGCGCTTCACGCGGGCCTACCGCAAGGCGCGCGCGTGGCTGCTGGCGACGCCGGCGGCGCAGATCGCCGAGGCCGAGGCGTCGTTCTTCCCCCAGATCGCGCGCCCGGTGCTCGCGGCGACCATCGCGTACTATCAGAAGCTTGGCTGCTGGACGCCGCACGTGGAGATCACCCGCCCGGCGTTCGAGGTGACCCTCGACGTGTTCCAGCACGCCGGGCTCATCACCAAGCGGCACCGGTACGAGGACGTGGTCGCGCCGCCGCCCGACGCGACCTAGGGCCGATTGACACGCGGCGGAAGCATCGTATGCTTCCGCCAGCATCGTGATTCTTCACGAAAGGCGAGATCACCACTGATGCGATACGAGGCACCGGAGACGCTGGAGGGGGCAGTCGCGCTGCTGGCGGGAGCGACGGGCGAGGCCCGGGTCCTGGCCGGAGGCACCGACCTCCTGGTCCAGATGCGCGCCGACGTCGTCGACCCCGCGCTGATCGTCGACATCAAGAAGATCGCCGAGACCCGCACCGTCACCGAGGAGAAGGGTGGCTGGCGCATCGGCGCCGCGGTGACGGGGGCGGAGCTCAAGGAGCACCCCCGGCTCAAGCAGGTGTGGCCGGGCGTGGTCGAGGCCGCCAACCTCATCGGCTCGACCCAGGTGCAGGGGCGCGCCACGCTCGGCGGCAACCTGTGCAACGGCTCGCCGGCGGCCGACAGCGTGCCCGCGCTCATCGCGGCCGGCGCCGTCGCCACGCTGGCCGGGCCGCAGGGCAGGCGCGACCTGCCGGTCGAAGACGTCATGCTCGGCCCGCGACAGCTCGCGCTCCGCAAGGGCGAGATCGTCGTGTCGTTCCTGCTGCCGCCGCGGCCGCCGCGCTCGAGCGACGCCTACCTGCGCTTCATTCCGCGGACCGAGATGGACATCGCGGTGGTGGGCGCGGGTGTGAGCGTGACGCTCGACGGCGCCGGCGCGATCACCGCCGCCCGCGTGTCGCTGGGCGCGGTGGCCGCGCGGGTGCTGCTCGTGGTCGAGGCCGCCGAGGCCATCGTCGGGAGCCGGCTCGACCGGGCCGCGCAGGACCGGCTCGAGGCGGCCGCGCGGGCGGCCTGCCGGCCGATCGACGACAAGCGGGGGACGATCGAATTCCGCATCGAGGTCGCGGGCGTGCTGGCGCGCCGGGCGGCCCTGATCGCGCTGGACCGAGCGAGGACGAGCTGATGGCCAAGCACCACATCGAGGCGACGGTGAACGGCGACCCGGTCGAGTTCCTCTGCGAGACGGAGGAGACGCTGCTCGACGTGCTTCGCGACACCCTGCAACTGACCGGCAGCAAGGAAGGCTGCTCTTCCGGCGACTGCGGCGCCTGCAGCGTCACGCTCGACGGCCGGCTCGTCTGCTCGTGCCTCGTGCTGGGCTGCGAGGTCGGCGGCCGCCGGATCGAGACGATCGAGGGCATGGCCAAGGGCGACGCGCTCCACCCGCTGCAGCGGCGATTTCTCGAACATGCCGCGCTCCAGTGCGGCATCTGCACGCCGGGCTTTCTCGTGGCCGGCAAGGCCCTGCTCGAGAGGAACCAGAACCCGACCGAGACCGAGATCCGCTACTGGCTGGCCGGGAACCTCTGCCGGTGCACCGGCTACGACAAGATCATCAGCGCGGTGAAGGACGCCGCCGCGACCATGAGAAAGGGACAGTGATGGCCGAGAACGGGAACGCGCAGACGTACGTCGGGACGCGCACGATCCGCCCGGATGGGGTCGACAAGGTCACGGGACGCGCCCGCTTCGGCGCCGACTTCAACCTGCCGGGCCAGCTCATCGGCCGGGTGCTGCGCAGCCCCCACGCGCACGCGCGTATCCTCTCGATCGACACCGCGAAGGCCGAGGCGCTGCACGGCGTCAAGGCGGTCATCACCCGCGACGATTTCGCCGATCAGTCCTCGGAGTTCATCCCGGCCGGCGAGATGATGATGAACTACAAGGACGTGGTGCGGAACGTCATGGCCCGCGAGAAGGCGCTCTACGAGGGCCACCCGGTGGCCGCGGTGGCCGCGACGAGCGTGGCCATCGCCCGGCGTGCGCTCAAGCTCATCGACGTCACGTACGAGGTGCTCCCGCACGTGATCGACGTGGTCGAGGCCATGCGGCCCGACGCCCCGCTCCTGCACGACGACCTGTTCACCGTCGGCGTGGAGCCCAAGCCCGACAAGCCGTCCAACATCGCCAAGCGCGTGGAGATCACGCTGGGCGACGTCGAGGCCGGCTTCAAGAAGGCCGACCTCATCGTCGAGCGCGAGTTCAAGACCGCGCCGGTGCACCAGGGGTACATCGAGCCGCACGCGGCGCTGGCCACCGTGTCCGAGGACGGCTCGACCGAGCTGTGGTGCACGACGCAGGGCCACTACATCGTGCGCGCCCACTGCGCCCGGCTGCTGGGGCTCGACATCGGCAAGGTCCGGGTCACCGCCACCGAGATCGGCGGCGGCTTCGGCGGCAAGACGGTCGTCTACCTCGAGCCGCTCGCCATCGCGCTCTCGCGCAAGGCCCAGCGTCCCGTGAAGATGGTCATGTCGCGCGAGGAGGTCTTCAAGTCCTCCGGCCCGACCTCGGGCGCCACCGTCCGGGTCAAGATGGGCGCGACGAAGGACGGCAAGTTCGTCGCCGGCTTCGCCGAGTTGAAGTACCAGGCGGGCGCCTTCCAGGGCTCGCCGGTGCAGCCCGGCGTCATGTGCGCCTACGCGCCCTACGACATCGAGAACGTGAACGTCATCGGCTACGACGTCGTCTCCAACCGGCCGAAGGTGGCGGCCTACCGGGCGCCCGGCGCGCCGATCTCCGAGTACGCCGTCGAGAGCGTCGTGGACGAGATCGCCAAGAAGCTCGACATCGACCCGATCGACCTTCGCATGCAGAACGCGGCGCGGGAGGGCACGAAGGCGGCCTACGGCCCGAAGCTCGGGCCCATCGGCATGGAGGAGACGCTCAACGCCGTCAAGAAGACCGAGCACTGGAACACGCCGCTGCGCAAGTGGCAGGGCCGCGGCGTGGCCTCCGGCTTCTGGTTCAACATCGGCGGCGAGACCTCCGCGTCGCTCACGGTGAACGAGGACGGCACGGTGTCGCTGATGGCCGGCACGCCGGACATCGGCGGCCTGCGCGCCTCGCTGGCCATGGTGGCGGCCGACGAGCTGGGGATTCCCTACGACAAGGTGCGGCCGATCATCGGTGACACCGGCTCGCTCGGCTTCAACTTCCTCACCGGCGGCAGCCGCTCGGCCTTCTCGGGGTCCATGGCCATCGTGGAAGCGGCCAAGCAGATCAAGGCCGAGCTGTGCGCGCGCGCGTGCAAGCTGTGGGACGCCAAGCCGGACCAGGTCGAGTTCTCGGGCGGCCACGTGAGGCCGCTCGGCGCCCTCGCCGAGAAGGCCAAGCCGATGTCGGTCGCGGACTTCGCCAAGGTGGCCGGCAAGACGGGCGGGCCCATCGGCGGCTACGGCCGCATCAACGCGCAGGGCGCGGGCCCGAGCCTGGGCACGCACCTCGTCGACCTGGAGGTCGATCCCGAGACCGGGCGCGTGACGATCCTGCGATACACGGTCGCCCAGGACGCCGGCCACGCGATCCACCCGGCCTACGTCGAGGGGCAGTTCCAGGGCGGGGCGGTGCAGGGCATCGGCTGGGCGCTGAACGAGGAGTACATCTACGGCGCCGACGGCAAGCTGCAGAACGCGGGGTTCCTCGACTACCGCATGCCCGTCGCCTCCGACGTGCCGATGATCGACGCGATCATCGTCGAGGTCCCCAATCCCAAGCACCCGCTCGGCGTTCGCGGAGTCGGCGAGACGCCGATCGTGCCGCCGCTAGGGGCGATCGCCAACGCCATGGAGAACGCCACCGGCATCCGCTTCACCGAGCTGCCGATGTCGCCGCCCAAGGTACTCAAGGCGCTCAAGGAACGCGGCCTCAACAAGGTCTGATTCCACGCATGGCGCGAGTCGTCCTGGTTGGCAACCTCGCGCAGGTCACGGGGGGCGTCGCCGAGTTCGACCTCCCGGTGACGTCCGTGAAGCACCTCTTCCAGCAACTCACCGAGCTGCACCCGGCACTCGGCCGTCATCTCGAGGACGGCGTGGCCGTGGCCATCGACGGCCAGATCTTCCAGGACTCGCTGCTCGAGCCGATCGGGCCGGATAGCGAGGTGTTCCTGCTCCCGCAGATCGCCGGAGGCGCGACGGCCGGCTGATACGTTCCCGCTCAGGCGGGCTTCGTCGCCTTCAGCGAAAACGACAGCGGCAGCTCCTGACCCTCGGGAAGGCGCCACCGACCGGGCTCGCGCTCGGTGAGAAACGGCAGCTCCCACTCGAGGAAGGGTCGCTCGCGCAGGAAGTCGATACGCAGGCCGGCCGAGGCGAGCGCCGTCACGATCTCGCCGAGGCCGTGGCTCCACCCGTACTCGAATGGCTGCTCGACCTTCGCCGTCCGGTCCGCGTACGAACCCCGGGTCGGTATAGCGATCGGCTCCGGCCGGCTCCAGTACGGGAAGTGGAGGCGGAGATCCGTCACGCCGGGGCGATCGTCGAAGGCCGGCGCCACTGGATGGATCTCGGTGATGTAGAAGATCCCGCCCGGCCTCAGGAAGCGCGCGACGACGCCGGCCCAGCGCGGGATGTCGGGAAGCCAGCCCAGCACGCCCCGCGAGGTGTAGACGACGTCGAAATCACCGTCGAGCCGCTCGGGTAGCTCGTAGAGCTCCGCGCACACGAAGCTCGCCGCGATCCCGAGCTCGGCGGCGAGCGAGCGGGCGCGGCCGATGGCCGCCTCGGAGAAGTCCGCGCCGGTGACGCGGGCGCCGAGCCGGGCCCACGAGAGCGTGTCGGTCCCGAAGTGACACTGCAGGTGCAGCAGGTCCTTGCCGGTGACGGGCCCGACCTCCTCGATCTCGTAGTCACGGATGTGCACTCCGCCCGCCCGGAACTCGTCGAGATGATAGAACGACTCCGCGCGCACGTTGATCGCCGTCCACTCGTCCCAGAGCGCGCGGTTGGCCAAGCGGTAGCGGTCCATGGCGGCAAGCATCGCACATTCGTGTGCTATCCTCGGCCGGGTCCGACGCAAAGGAGAGATTCTGCCCACCGGCAAGCGGTTCGTCATCGTCTTCGTGGTCGATGGGCTCCGCCCCGACGCTATCAGCGTGGAGGACACGCCGGCGCTCGCGAGACTGCGCGCCGAGGGCGTGGACTTCACGAACGGCCACGCGGTGTTCCCCACGGTGACGCGTGTGAACGCGGCCGCGCTCT
>JBGPZN010000225.1:0-5924 GCA_041493815.1 Methylomirabilia bacterium | reverse complement strand
CACGTCGTCGGCGGTGAAGGGCTTGCCGTCGTGCCACTGCACGCCCTTCTTGAGGTTCCAGACGACCCAGGTACCGTCACGACCGAGGCCGCCGTTGTCCACGGTCGGGATGTCGGCGGCGAGGACGGGGACGAGGCTGCCGTCGGGATCGTAGCCGGCCAGCGGCTCGAAGAAGATCCGCGAGCCGTCCGAGTCCTTGGTGCCGGTGGCGAAGTGCGGGTTCAGCAGCGTCGGCGCCTGCCACCACAGAACCCTCAGCGGCCCGCCGCCGCCGCGTTTTGTCGGCGTGAACGTCGAGGGCTTGGGCTGGGCGGAGGCGGTGAGCAGCTGCGCTGCCAGCGGGGCGGTGAGCCCGAGCCCCACCATGGTCTGCACGAAGCGCCGGCGGCTGAGGCGGCCGATCGTGACGTCGTCGACGAGAGTGCGGATCTGGTGCTCGTCCATTGTTCTGCTCCCCGTGAAGGAGTGGTCCTACGGAGCGGCGCTGCTCGTGATCATCCTGGTGGCGACGTCGAGCGCCTCGACCATCGACTCGTGGTTCGCCACGCCCTTCCAGGCGCGGTCGAACGCGGTGCCGTGATCGACCGACACGCGCAGAAATGGCAGCCCGACGGTGACGTTGACGCCCGACAGCCCCGTCCACTTCTTCGTGGTCTCGTCGTACTCGAAGCCGAGCGTCTTGACCGGAATGTGCCCCTGGTCATGATACATGGCGACGACGATATCAAACTCGCCGCCGCGCGCCCGGGAGAACAGGGTGTCGGCGGGCAGCGGCCCGGTGACGCTCAGCCCCTCGGCCCGCGCGGCCTCGATGGCCGGCACGATCTGCCGTTGCTCCTCGTCGCCGAAGAGCCCGTCCTCGCCGGCGTGGGGATTGAGGCCGGCGACCGCGATGCGGCCGTGCGGCTGGCCCAGCCCCTCCAGCGTCTTTTGCGCCAGCCGGATGGTCTTCAGCACACGCTCGCGCGTGACGAGGTCGGGAACGCGGCGCAGGGCCACGTGCGTCGTCACGTGGATCACCTTCAGCTCCTTGCCCATGAGCAGCATCGCGAAGTCGCGCGTGTTGCTGAGCTGGGCGAGGATCTCGGTGTGGCCGGAGTGCTGGACGCCGGCGGCGGCCAGCGCCTCCTTGTTGACGGGCGCGGTGACGATCGCGTCGATCTCGCCGGCCTGGGCGAGCGCCACCGAGCGTTCGATGTACTCGTAGGCGGCGCGCCCGGCCGCCGCGCTGACCTCGCAGCGCGGCAGCGTCGCCATGTCGACGTTGCCGAGATCGAGGACCTCCACGGTGCCCTCGGCCCAGCGGCAGTCGGCCACGCGCGATACCGCGTGCAGCGTCTGGGCGCCGCCGATCAGGGCCAGCGCCTCGCGCATCGTCGCGGCGGCGCCGATCACGACCGGCCGGCAGGCCGCCCGCACCCCCGGCTCGGCGACCGCGCGCGCGATGATCTCGGGCCCCACGCCGGCGGGATCGCCCATCGTCACCCCCAGCACCGGACGCTTCATGCCACGGCCTCCTTCTGCAACGACACGAGCAGGTCCGGCGGTCCGAAGCCGCCGGCCTTGGTGAGCACGGCAAGGGGCTCACGGCCCGGCACGCGCAGATGGCCGAACGCCAGCCCGGGGGCGGGCACGCCGAGGAGGTCGAGGCGCTCGGCGGCGAGCGCGGTCCACAGCGCGACGGCCGTCTCGCCGCCGGTGACGACCAGCAGGTCCCAGGCCTCGCGCTGCAGCGCCGCCACCGCCTGCTCGACGAGCCGGGCGATGGTCTCCGCGCGATCGGCGGCCGGGCGCTCCGCCGTGGCGAGCACGCTGAGCCCGGCCGCGCGCGCATCGCGGATCTGCCGGCGCGTCGCTGGGTGCAGGCTGCCGGCCACGACGAGCCAGCGCCCGCCGGCCGGCAGCTCGACGCGCTCGCCGAGCAGGCCCAGGCGCGCGGCCAGCGCGCGGGCCAGGCCGGCCGAGCCCACCAGGAGTGGCGCGGGCGTGACGGCGAACGCGGCCTCGACCAGCGCGTCGAGATCGGCGTCGGTCTCGGCGTCGGCGATGATCGCGGTCCCGGCCAGGCGCCGCACCCGGGCGGCCAGCGCCTCGCCGCCGGCTCTGAGCTGATCGATCGGGATCCAGGCCAGCGCGCGGTCGAGCTGCGGCCGCAGGAGGTCGACGACGCTCGAGGCCCCGCCCGGGAACTGCGGATCCCGCGCGATCGGGGTCTCGGCCACCGGCGCGCCGCCGACCAGCAGGACGCGATCGAGCACGACACGCCGCTGGGCGGGGAAGGCCGGACACACGATGGCGGTGGCCGCCCCGATGGCGCGCATCAGCGCGTCGACTTCGACGCCGATCGGTCCGCGCAGCGTGGAGTCGATCTTCTTGAACCAGGAGCCCGACCGGGCGCGGCCCGCCACCGTGCTCACGCGTTCGGCGGCCTCCGCCGGCGCCACCGTGCGGCTCTCGGTGTCGACGACGCGCACGGCGGCCTCGACCGCCCGGCGCGGCCACACGGTGACGGGAACGGCACCGCGGCCGGCGAACAGCGCGCCGGTGTCACAGGCGCCGGTGAGGTCGTCGGCGACGATTGTGAGCGGTCGGGCACGCGTCGGCCTCATCAAGGGGTGGCTCAATATAGAGGTATACTGCGCGTGATTCAATGCGACCGCTGGTAGCCGTCGTGATCGTGCTGGCGCTCGTCGTCGCCGCGGCCGCGGTCGGGTTGTTCACGGGCCAACCCCGGCACGACGCCGACGCCTTCTCCTCGCCGCCCGCCCGGCCCGACACGACCGCCGCCGCACCTGCGAACGCCCCGGCCCGGCGCCGGCCCGGCAAGGTCCTGCCGCTCGTGGACGCGATGAAGGAGCTGGACCTGATCCGGCCCTCGCGCGCCAAGCTCGCCGAGGACTTCACGCTTGCCACACCGGGCGGCGGGACGTTCAAGCTGTCCGAGCATCGCGGCAAGGTGGTCATGATCAACTTCTGGGCGACGTGGTGCCCGCCGTGCCTCGAAGAGATGCCGGCGATGGAGCGGCTGTATCGCCAGCAGAAGGACGCGGGGTTCACGCTGGTGGCGGTGTCGGTCGACAGCGACCTGAAGAAGGTCACGCCCTTCGTCGCCGAGCACAAGCTCACCTTCGCGATCGGCCTCGACCCCAAGATGGACCTGGCCAACGCCTACGCCGTCCGCGCGCTGCCGTCGAGCTTCCTCGTCGGGCGCGACGGCAGCCTCACCGCGCTGGCCATCGGCCCGCGCCACTGGGATAACGACGCCGCGCATTCGGTGGTCGAGGGGATGGCGCGGTAGCCGCGATGGCGCAGTGACCGGGGCCGGCTCGCTCGGGGTGGTCGTCGCGTTCAGCGCCGGGCTGTTCTCGTTCCTGTCCCCGTGTGTGCTGCCGCTGTTTCCGTCGTACCTGTCGTTCATCACCGGCATGTCGGTGGCCGATCTCTCGACGGACCTCACCCCCGCCGCCCGCCGCCGCGTCGTCCTGCACGCGGTGACGTTCGTGCTCGGCTTCTCGGTGGTGTTCGTCGCGCTGGGCGCCTCCTTCAGCGCGGCCGGCCAGCTCCTGTTCCAGTACCGCAACGCGATCCGCGTCGTCGGCGGCGTCCTCATCGTGATCTTCGGGCTGTACATCGCCGGCCTCCTGAACGTCGGCCTGTTCGCCCGCACGCAGCAGTGGCAGATCCGCGAGAAGCCCGCGGGCTACCTCGGCTCGTTCCTGGTCGGGGTGACGTTCGCCATCGGCTGGACGCCGTGCGTGGGACCGATCCTGGGCGCCATCCTCTCGCTGGCCGGCACCGCCGAGACCGTGCAGCGCGGCGTCTGGCTGCTCATCGCGTACTCGGCCGGCCTCGGGGTGCCGTTCCTGCTCTCGGCGCTGGCGCTCGGGTCGTTCCTGAAGTTCTTCAAGCGCTACCGGCCGTTCATCCCGGTCGTGGAGCGCGGAGCCGGGGTGCTGCTGATCGCCGTCGGGATCCTCGTGCTGATGAACTGGTACACCATCCTCAACTCCTGGGCGATCTCGCTCACCCCGGAGTGGCTGCTCCGACGGCTCTGAGCGGGCCGTTGCGCGTCCACGTCCGCGTTCCCGCCACCTCGGCCAACCTCGGTCCCGGCTTCGACGCGCTCGGCCTGGCGCTGGCCCTCTACAACGAGGTGACCGCGGCCGAGGCCGACGGCGTCAGCGTGAGGATCGAGGGTGAGGGCGCCGGGCGGCTGCCGCCCAACGGCCACAACGTGGTGGCGCGCGGCGTGCGGCAGGCGTACGAGGCGGCCGGCCGTCCGTTCCGGGGCGTGGCGCTCACGTGCGTGAACCGCGTGCCGGCCGCGCGCGGGCTGGGCTCGAGCGCGGCGGCGTGGGTCGGCGGGTTGGTGGCCGGCAACGCGCTGCTCGGCGGGCCGCTCTCGCGCGACGCGCTGCTGGCCCTGGCGGCGCGCGCCGAGGGCCACCCCGACAACGTGGCCGCCGCGCTGCTGGGCGGGCTCACGGTGTCGGGCGCGCTCGGTGACGGAGGCGTGGCCGCCGTCTCGCTCCCGGTGCCGGGCGGGGTGCGCTGGGTGGTGCTCATCCCCGAGGTCACGAGCGCCACCGCCGAGGCGCGGGCGGTGCTGCCCCAGTCCGTGCCGCGCGCCGACGCCGTCTTCAACGTGCAGCGCGTCGCGCTGTTGCTGGCGGCCCTGCAGGCCGGTCGCCTCGACCTCCTCGGGACCGCGCTCGACGACCGGCTGCACCAGCCCTACCGCCTGAAGCTGTTCCCGTGGATGCCGGCCGTCGCCGACGCCGCGCGCGCGGCAGGTGCGCTCGGCTGCGTGCTCTCCGGCGCGGGGCCCTCGCTGCTGGCCGCCGTGCGTGACGACGCCGACGTGGTCGCGCGCTCGATGGAGGGCGCGCTGGCGGCCGCTGGCGTGCGGGGCCGCGCGTGGGCGCTCGCCGTGGACACCGAGGGCGCCGTCGCTCGTCTGACCTAGCGCTCCTCGCATGCCCGTCAGCGCGGCCGTCCTGGTCTCCGTCGTGTGGGCGACGCTCGCCGTCGCCTACGGGCTGTTCTTCTCGTTTTCGGTCTTCTTCGTGCCGCTGATCGAAGAGTTCCGCTGGTCGCGCGGCCTCACGGCCGGCGCGATGTCGGTGTCCGCCATCGTGCAGGGACTGTGCGCGCCGCTGGCGGGCGTGGTCGCCGATCGCTTCGGTTCCCGGCCGGTGATCGTGGGCGGCGTGGTCGTGCTGGCCGGCGCCTCGATGCTGGCCGCGACGATCCACGCGCCGTGGCAGCTCTACCTCTACACCGGCGTACTCGGGGCCCTCGGCCTCGTCGCGGTCGGCTGGGTGCCGACGGGGCTGCTGCTCTCCCGCTGGTTTTCGGCGCGCCGCGGCCGCATGGCCGGCATCGCGTTCTCCGGCATGGGCTTCGGCGTCTTCGTGATCGGCCCCCTCACGCAATGGCTGATCGCCACCACCACCTGGCGCACCGCCAGCTTCCTCCTCGGCCTCGCCACCCTGATATTGCTGCTCCCGCTCGTCCTGTGGGGCATCCGCGATCCCACTCCGGCCGACGCCCATAGCGGCCGGGACGACGCCCGTCCTCGAGCGACACCGACCGGCCCCAGTGCTGCGCCCGCCGGCGAGGGTAGGGGCGGGGGGGTGGGGGGTTGGGGGGGTTGGCACCGACCCGAGGGCGCGGGGGGGGCGGGCCCCCCCCCCACCCCCCACCCCCCCGCCCCTACCCTCGCCGGCGGGCGCAGCACTGGTGCCGGTCGGTGTCGCTCGAGGACGGGCGTCGTCCCGGCCGCTATGGGCGTCGGCTGGAGTTGGATCGCGGATGCCCCACAGGACGAGCGGGAGCAGCAATATCAGGGTGGCGAGGCCGAGGAGGAAGCTGGCGGTGCGCCAGGTGGTGGTGGCGATCAGCCATTGCGTGAGGGGGCCGAT
>JBGPZN010000063.1:0-11102 GCA_041493815.1 Methylomirabilia bacterium | reverse complement strand
GGGCTGACCGAGTAGCCGACGGTCACCAGCGTGCCGGCGGCGCCGGCCAGGCCGGTGCCGATGGCGAAGGCCAGCAGATAGGCCCGGCGCACGTCGATGCCGGTCAGCAGCGCCGCCTGCCAGTCCTCGGCGGTGGCGCGGATGGCCTTGCCCCAGCGCCAGCGCGCCAGCAGCAGGTGCAGCCCGCCGATGAGCGCGAACGCGACGCCCAGGCTGACGAGACGGACCACCGGGATGGACAGATCCCCGACGCTGAGCACGGTGCCGCCGTACGGCGTGATGATCGACCGCTCGTCGGCCGTCCACAGGAGCACGGCGAGCGCGTGCAGCGCCAGCGCCAGGCCGAAGCCGATCAGCAGCGAGTTCTTCACCCGCGTCTCCTCGTCGGCGCGCACGACGAAGCCGAACAGGCCCCAGTAGAGGACCACGCCCAGCAGCAGCGACAGCGGGATCACCAGCAGCAGCGCGACGAACGGATCGAGCCCGACGAGGGCGACGACGAAGAACGCCATGTAGCCACCCAGCATGATCAGCTCGCCGTGGGCGACGTCGAGCACCTTCATCACGCCGAACACCAGCGACAGCCCCGCCGCCGCCAGCCCGTACAGCCCGCCGATGAGCAGGCCGAGCACCAGTTGCTGCGCCAGCACGCTCACTGCCGCACCGCCAGCGGCCCCAGGTACGCGCGGCGCACGTGCGGGTCGCGCAGCAGCTCGGCGGCGCCGCCCTGCAACGCGACGCGGCCGGACTCCAGCACGTAGGCGCGATGGGCCAGACCGAGCGCGGCCTGCACGTTCTGCTCGACGAGGAAGACCGCGACGCCGGCGCGGTTGATCTCGGCCAGCGACTCCATGATCGAGCGGACGAGCCGCGGCGCGATGCCCAGCGACGGCTCGTCGAGCATCAGCAGCTTGGGATTGGTCATGAGCGCGCGCCCGACGGCGACCATCTGCTGCTGGCCGCCGGAGAGCGCGCGCACGAGCTGCCGGCGGCGCTCGCGCAGGTCGGGGAACAGGGCGTAGACCCGCTCGAATCCGGCGGCCCTCGTCGCGCGCGCGCGGGGGGCGAAGGCGCCCAGCTCGAGGTTCTCCTCGACCGTCATGCCGCCGAACAGGCGGCGCCCCTCGGGCACCAGCGCCACGCCCCGATCCACGATCAGGTGGGCGTGCAGGCGAGCGAGGTCTTCCCCCTCGAAGCTGACGGCGCCCCGCCGCGGGCGAAGCAGGCCGGCGACGGTGTTGAGCAGCGTGCTCTTGCCGGCACCGTTGGGGCCGAGCAGGGCCACGATCTCGCCGGGTCCCACCGACAGCGTCACGCCCGTGAGGACCCGGATGTCGCCGTAGGCGGCGTCGAGGTCGCGGATCTCAAGCACGCATCGGGCTCCCCCGGTCGGCGCCCAGGTAGACGTCGACGACGGCGGGATCGGTGGCGATGGCGTCGGGCGGGCCCTCGGCGATCTTCTCCCCCGCGCTGAGCACGATGATCCGGCGCGAGAGTTCCATGAGCGCCCACACGATGTGCTCGACCATCAGCACGGTCAGGCCCTGGCCGACCAGCGTGCGGATCAGCGCCATCGCCGTGGCCGTCTCGGTGGGGTTGAGGCCGGCCATGAACTCGTCGAGCAGCAGGAGCTGGGGCGACGTCGCCAGTGCCCGCGCCAGCTCCAGCCGCTTGCGGTCCATGAGCGTGAGCCGGGCGGCCGGCACCTCCGCGCGGCCCTCGAGCCCGACGAGCGCGAGCAGCCGCTCGGCCTCGGCCGCGGCGCCGGCGGCGGCCGCCTCCGCGCGCCCGAAGAGGCGGCCGACGAGAACGTTCTCCAGCGCGGTGAGGCCGGCGAAGGGCCGGACGAGCTGGAAGGTGCGGGCGATGCCGTGCGCGCAGACGCGATGGGGTGCCAGACCGCCGATCTCGCGGCCGCGCAGGCGGACGTGGCCGGCGTCGGGGGCCAGCGCGCCGGCGATCACGTTGAACAGCGTGGTCTTGCCCGACCCGTTGGGCCCCATGATGCCGACCAGCTCACCCTCCGCGAGGGCGAAGCTCACCTCGTGGACGGCGCGGACACCGCCGAAGCCCTTGCAGACGCGCTGCACCTCGAGCAGGGGCATGCGACGGCGCTACCGCACCCTCAACGCTTGGCGAATGGCGGCGCCGGGTATGCGAGCTGCGCGGTGGCCGATTCCTTCGGCCACACCAGCTCCTGCTTGCCATTGAGCCACTGCAGGAAGACCGACTGCACGATGCCGGTGCCGTCGGGACGGAACTTCACGGGGCCGATCACCGTGGTCATATCGGTGGCGGCAATGGCGTCGCGCACTTTCTCACGATCGGCCGCGCCGGCGCGCGAGACGGCGGCGGCGAGGATCTGCACGCACGCATACGCAGGACCGGCGATGGGATCGGCCGGCCGCCCGATCTTCTTGAGGTGCGCCTCGTTGAGCTCCTTGACGCCGGGCGCCTTCACCGCGTTGTGCCAACCGGGCGCCAGCACGACGAAATCGCCGTCCTTGCCGAGGTTCTTCGTCCAGATCGGCGGATCCGGCGCTCGAATGAACAGGGTCAGCTTCGGGGTGTAGCTCAGCTCCTTCATCTGCTTGACCATCGTCATGCCATCGGGCGGCGTGGGCAGCGCGAACACGGCGTCGGCGTTGGCGGACTTCGCCTTGAGGATCAGGTCGGAGAAGTCCTTGGCGCCCGGCGCGTACTCCGCGTTGACGACGACCTGGTAGCCGGCGGCCGTGCCCGCCTCGGTCCACGCGGTCGCCATCTCGCGGCCCCAGTCGGTCTTTTCCTGGAAGATCGCCACCGTCTTCGGACGCTCGCCGGCGGGAATCGCGTTGAGCATCCCCGGCAGCTGCTGGCCGATGTCGGGCGACTTCCAGAACGGCGAGAAGAGATAGCGGAACCCCTGCTGATGCACCTTGTTGAGCGCGAACGCCACGCCTAGGTAAGGAATCTTGTTCTTCTCGGCGACCGAGGCCGCCGCCGCGTGAAGGTCCGATCCGAATCCTCCCAGATAACCGACCACGCCCTGGGCGGCCAGCGTCTCCAGCCGCGAGACGGTCTTGGTGGCATCGGACTCGTCGTCGAGCAGGACCAGCTCCAGCGGCACCTGCTTGCCGCCCACGGTGACGCCGCCGGCGGCGTTGATCTGCTCGACGGCGATCTCGTAGCCTGCGCGCACCTGGGCGCCGCCGGGCCCGTAGCGCCCGGTGAGCGGGACCACCGCGCCGACCTTGACGGCCTGGGCCCACGCGGGCAGCGGCAGCGCGAGCAATGCGAGCAGCAGCAGCGCCAGTCGTGTCATCGACTTCCTCCTGTCACGGGTCGGTCAGCGCCCCCAGACCGCGCGCGCCGTCTCCACCACGCGGTGGAGCTTGGCTCGCTGGTCCTCGGGCGTGATGCGGTTGCCTTCCATGGTCGACGCGAAGCCGCACTGCGGACTCAGCGCCAGCCGCGCCAGCGGCATGATCTTGGACGCCTCGTCGATGCGCCGCTTCAGCTCCTCCACCGATTCCAGCCGAGGCTTCTTGGTGGTGACGAGCCCCAGCACCACCTCGCGGTCCTCGGGCATCGCCCGCAGCGGCTCGAAGCCGCCCGAGCGCTCGTCGTCGTACTCGAGCAGGAAGCGCTGGAAGCGGCTCCTGGCGAACACGCGGGCGAGGGGCTCGTAGCCACCGCTGGCGTAGAACATCGACTGGTTGTTGCCGCGGCAGATGTGCAGCGCGAACGTCACCCCGGGGTGGCGGCCGATGGCGGCGTTGTCCATCTCGATGCAGGCGTCGATGAGCTGGTCGGGGTCGCTACCGCGCTGTCGATAGCCCTCGCGCAGCGCGGGGTCGAGCAGCGCGGCATATTGCGGCGCGTCGATCTGCACGTAGGTGCAGCCCAGGCGCACCAGCTCCTCGATCTCCCGCCGGGTCATGTCCACGACGTCGGCCAGGTAGGCGTCGCGCGTGGGATACGCGCCGGTGGACTTCTGGGGGTCGTAGTAGGCGGCGGCTTGCTGGGCGCTGATCAACGTCACCTTCGCCGGCCGCGTCGTCCGCGCCCGCAGATAGACGAACTCCTCGCCGCACATGCTGCGCCGCCAGCGGAGCTTGCCCACCACCACCGGCCGCTTGAACACGAGCTCGCCGCCCTGCTCGTCGTGGAACGGGATGGCCCAGCCGCCGAGCTTGTCGAAGCCGTCGAGGGCGTCGATCAGGTGACCGAAGAACGCGTAGCGCCGCAGCTCGCCATCGGTGACGACGTCGAGCCCCGCGTCTTCCTGGAGGCGGACGGCCTCGTCCACCGCCCGGTCCTCCACCCGCTTGAACTCGGCGGGAGCGAGCCGGCCGGCGGCCAGCGCCTCGCGCGCCTGCGCGAGGTACGGGGGGCGCAGCAGGCTGCCGACCACGTCGCTGCGCAGGGGAGCCGTCGTCATGGCCGTCCGATCATAGCTCAGCGCCGCCCGAGCTCCTTCACGGCCCGGTCGCGGTAGGTGAACGTGAAGAGCTTTTCGGCCGAGAGGAATTCCGTGTACTTGAGGTAGCCGAGGTCGGCGTTCAGCTTCTGCATGCTGTCGAGCGTGCTGGTGTCGAGCTCGAGGTTGGGATCGGCCACGTGGGAGCGCGCCTTCTTCACGAGCTCCTTCTTGGTGGCGGCGTACTTGACCATGAGGTCGACGTTGCGATCCTCGCTCCAGCCGCGGCCGCCGTCGGCGGCCAGATCGCGCACCGCGCGCAGGTAGCCGAGCATGACCTTGTGGGCGAGGTCGGCGTTGGCCTTGGCCCACTCCGCGTTCCAGAACGCGGCGGTGATCGGAATGGCCTTGGCCCCGGCCGGCCTGGTCAGCGGCCGCACCCCCACGCCCTTGTCCTCGGCCAGGGTCGGGAACGGCTCGGTGAGGATGCCGGCGTCGATCGCGCCCGACTCGAGCGCGGGCACCATGTCCGGGAACGGCATGATCTTGACCTGCACGTCCTTGATCGTCAGCCCGTCGCGCCGCAGCACCTGGTCGAGCATCCACTCGACGGCGGCGCCCCGCGTGTTGAGCCCCACCGTCCGCCCCTTGAGATCGGCGATGCGCTTGACCTCGGTGCCCCACACCGCCTTGCGGACGGTGAAGTAGTCCTCGAGGTACCCGAAGTGCAGCGGCGCGATGAACTCGATGGGCAGCTTGGCGGCGACCGCGTTGAAGCCGGCCGCGCCCATGCCGGCGCCGCCGACGTGGAGCTGGCCCGTGGCCACCTGGGTCGTGATCTCCGCCCCGCCCGCCATGCGCACCATCTGCACGGTGATCCCGGCCGGCGTCAGGTAGCGATCCGCCATGATGTACAGGGCGGCGAACGAGTCGGACGGGATGTAGCCAATCTTCACCGTCGGCGCCTGGGCGACGGCACCCCCCGCCGCCAGGACAAGGGCGGCGGCGACCAGCGAGGCGAGCGCGAGCGCACGTAACGACCTCATGACGGTCCTCCCCGTTGAGTAGTCACAATCGGCCGGGATCCTCCTGCCACACCAGCATCCGCGTCTGCAGCGCGCGCAGGCCCCGCGTGAGCAGCAGGCCGAGCGCCCCCACCAGCGCGAAGGCACCGTACATCTGGGGGGTGCTCAGCGTCTGCCAGTGCCGGTAGACGAGGTGGCCGAGTCCGGACTTGGCCGCGATGAACTCTACGACCACGATCGCCACCAGGGCAAGCCCGAGCCCCAGGCGCAGGCCGGTGAAGATCGCGGGCAGCGCGGCCGGCAGGATCACCCTGGTGAACAAACGCGCACCATGGGCGCCATAGTTCCGCCCGACGTCCAGCAGGCGCGGGTCCATGGTCTGCACCCCGGCCAGGGTGCTGATCGTGATCTGGAAGAACGCCGAGATCGCCCCGGTGAGGACGAAGGCCGGCTCCCCCACCCCGAGCAGGATCATGAGGAACGGCAGCAGCGCGATCTTCGGCACCGGGAACAGGACGGCGATGTAGGGCTCCACCGCCTCGCGCACCTGCTTCACCATCCCCATCAGCAGCCCGAGCGGGACCGCGGGCACCGCGGCCAGGGCGAAGGCCAGGGCCAGGCGTGTCAGGGTGACCAGCGTCTCGCCACCGAGATCGCCCTCGGTGAAGCCGTCCACCAGCGCCGTGCTCACCCGCGAGGGGGGCGGGAAATAGCGCGGGGAGACGACGGCGAGCCTCGCCAGCAGCTCCCAGAGCGCGAGCAGGCCCAGCGGCACCGCGAGCGCCATCAGCGCTCCGCCACGTCCTGCGCCCACGGCAGCAGGCGCGCCCGCAGCGCGGCCAGCCCGTAGGACAGGACGGCGCCGAGGGCGGCGATGACCAGAAACGTGGCGTACATGTCCTCGACCTTGAGGACCTGCCACGACAGCCACAGCAGCGCGCCGAGCCCGCGGCTGGCGCTCACGATCTCGACGGCCACGACGACGATCAGCGCGTAGCCCAGGCCGAGCCGCAGCCCGGTGAAGATGAACGGCAGCGCCCCCGGCAGCAGCACGGCGGTGAACAGCCGCCGGCCGCGGGCGCCGTAGTGCCGGGCGGCCTCGACGACGAGCGGGTCGATCTGCCGCACGCCCTCGGTCGTGGTGAAGGCGATCAGGAAGAACGACGTCGCCGCCGTCGTGACGATCAGCGCGGTCTCGCCCCGCGGCACCAGGAAGCTGACGAACGGCAGGAACAGCACGCTCGGGATCGGATAGACGACCGCGAACACGGGGTCCAGCCCCTCGCGCAGGCGGCGCCACAGCCCCATCGCCAGGCCGGTGACGACGCCGAGGATCGCCGCCAGCGCGAAGGCCCCGCCGATGCGCGAGAGCGTCGGCAGCGCGTGGCCGAGCAGCGTGCCGTCGGCCACGAGCCGGCGCAGATGGACCAGCACGGTGGACGGACGCGGAAAGAACGCCTCGCGCAGGAGGCCGACGGCGCTCGCCACCTCCCATCCGATCAGCAGCGCCACCGGTGAGGCGACCGTCAGCCAGTGCTGCGCGAGCCACCCGGGGCCTCGACTCATGGGTCCCGGTCGGCCTCCATCGATTTCAAGACCTCGTCACGCAGCTCCGTCCAGATCTTCTCGAGCAGCACGCCGTAGGCCGGCGAGCTGCGGATCTCCAGGCCGCGGGGCCGGCCCAGCTCGACCGGGAAGACCTGGCTCACGCGGCCGGGCCGCGCGGTCATCAGCACCACGCGGTCGCCGAGGAGCAGCGCTTCTTCGAGCGAGTGCGTCACGTAGATCACCGTCGTGCCCAGGGTCGCCCAGATGCGAAGCAGCTCTTCCTGCATGATCGTCCGCGTCTGGGCGTCGAGCGCGGCGAACGGCTCGTCCATCAGGAGGACCTCGGGGTCGTTGGCCAGGGCCCGGGCGATGCCCACCCGCTGCTTCATCCCGCCCGAGAGCTGATGCGGATAGTGCCGCGCGAAGCGTGAGAGGCCGACCAGCGCCAGCATCTCCCGCGCCCGCGCCTCCCGCTGGGCCCGCGACACGCCGCGGTTCTCGAGGCCGAAGACGACGTTGGCCAGCACGGTGCGCCACGGCAACAGCGCGTGCTCCTGGAAGACCATCGCGGTCAGCGGCGCGCCCGGCCGCTCGGCTTCGATGCGCACGTCGCCGGAGGTCTGGCGCAGCAGCCCGGCCACGACGCGCAGCAGCGTGGACTTGCCACTGCCGCTCGGTCCCACGACGCACAGGAACTCGCCGGCCGCGACCGCCAGGGAGATCCGGTCCAGCGCGACGACGGTATGGCCGCGGCTGTCGAAGGCGACCGAGACGTCGTCGACCACGACCTTCACAGGCTCGACCTTCACGCGCCGAGCAGCTCCTTGGCGATGATCAGCCGCTGGATCTGGCTGGTCCCCTCGTAGATCTGCATGATCTTGGCGTCGCGCATGAACCGCTCGACCGGGAACTCGCGCGTGTAGCCGTAGCCGCCGAACACCTGCACGGCGTCGGTGGCGACCTTCATGGCCGCGTCGCCCGCCCAGCACTTGGCCATCGACGCCTCGTAGGTGTTGCCGCGGATGCCGGCATCCACCTGGCGGGCGGCGTGGTGGACCATGAGACGGGCGGCGTGGGTCTGCATGGCCATGTCGGCCAGCATGAACTGGATGCCCTGGAACGCGGCGATCGGCTGGCCGAACTGCTGGCGTTCCTTGGCGTACCCCACGGCGGCGTCGAGCGCGGCCTGGGCGATGCCGACGGCCAGCGAGCCGGTCGACGGCCGCGTCACGTCCAGCGTGGCCATCGCGATCTTGAACCCCTCGCCCTCGGCGCCCAGCCGCTGGGCGACGGGGATCGCGCAGTCGGTAAAGTGCAGGGCCACCGTGGGTGAGGCGCGGATGCCCATCTTGCGCTCCTTCTTGCCGACCTCGAAGCCCGGCGTGCCCTTCTCGACGAGGAACGCGGTGACGCCCTTCGCGCGCTTCGACGGGTCGACGGTGGCGAAGAGCGTGATGACGTCGGCGTGGTCACCGTTGGTGCACCACTGCTTGGAGCCGTTCAGCACGTAGTGGTCGCCGCGCCGGATCGCGGTGGTCCTCAGCCCGGCGGCGTCGGACCCCGCGCCCGGCTCCGAGAGCGAGAAGGCCGAGAGGATCTCGCCGCTGGCCAGCCCCGGCAGGTACTTCTTCTTCTGCGCCTCGGAGCCGAACAGGAGGATCGGCAGGCCGCCCAGCGCCTGGTCGAGGTACTGGGTCCCGCTGGCCGCGCAGGCGTAGGCGATCTCCTCGCACACGAGCGCCAGGGCCAGACAGCCGAGGTCGCTCCCGCCGTACTCCTCGGGAACCCAGATCGCGTAGAAGCCCGCCTCGGTGATCGCCCGCATCGAGTCCTCGGGATAGGCCTCGGCCTCGTCGTAGCGCGCCGCGTGGGGCGCGACCCGCTCCCGCGCGACCTTGCGGGCCAGGTCGCGGATCATGCGCTGCTCGTCGGTCAGGTAGAAGAGGTCGTTCATGGGCGTCCTATGGTATCGGATTCGCCACTCTATTCGGCCGACCTGGGCGCTGTTATAACGCGATTCACACGCGATGTACTTCGAGATCGTCGGGTCGCTCAGCGGCATCGAAGTGATCGCGGAGGTCCCGGAGTCCGGGACCGCCGACGACTCCAGAGGCGCTATGGCGGCCGGCGATGGCGTAAACTCAAGGGCGTTGGAAGTGCACTGGTACGAAGCCCACGGAGTCGGTAGGGTGCGATACAAGATCAAGAGGTTCTTGGATTGAAGGCGGCCTCTCGGGCGAGGAAACGATTCGCCCTCTGTATCGAGAATCGCGGCTGCGACGACCTGCAGGTGGGCAAGGTCTACGGGATTCTGCTCGACAAGGCTGCGGCGGCCAAGGGTCACTTGAGAGTGATCGACGAATCCGGTGAAGACTATCTGTACCCAGCCGAGTATTTTGTCTTCGTCGAGCTACCGCAGAAAGCCAAGCGCGCACTCACCGCGACTCGACGCGGCGCCGCGAGCCGAACTGCCTAACCACTCTCCCGGGGGCCCCATGGACCGCGCCAAGCTCGAAGATCTGGTGATCCGCTTCACCGACGCCTTCAACCGGAACGATCTCGACGGCGTGATGGCGTTCATGGCCGAGCACGCCGTCTACGAGGAATTCACCGGGACGATCAACCGCGGTCACGCGGCCATCCGGGCGGCGTTCGTGCCGCAGTTCCGCGGCGACTTCGGCAAGATGCGCTTCGAGACCGAGGATCTCTTCGTCGACGCCGCTGCCGGCAAGGCGCTCATCCGCTGGGTGTGCCGGCTCGAGACCAAGCGGGGCCCCGGGGGCTGGCGCGGGCTCGACATCGTGCACGTCGCCAACGGGCTGGTGACGCAGAAGCTGACCTACGCGAAGGCGAAGGTGCCGCTCATCGAGTAGCCTCGCGTGCCACCGCCCGCAGCAGCGCGATACGGATCAGCCCGCTGAACGGCCCGACGATCCGCCAGTAGAGTCTGAACCGCCACCGGCTGGCCGCGTCCGTGCAGTTGATCCGCGTCTCCGTCGACAGCCGGGTGCCACCCGCCTCCGGCGTCAGCCGAAAGTCCCAGACGGCCTTGGCGTAGCCCGGCGCCGTGAACGCGCGAAAGCCGGCCGCGTCGAGCGGCAGCCGCGCGCCGGCCGGCGTCCAGAATCGCCCCACCACGCCCAGCGCCAGCTCGCGCTCCGGCCGCTCGCCGAGCAGGACGAACCCGCGCTCCAGCACGCGCCCGAGCGTGAGCGGCTGGCGGGGCCGCCGCCGGCGTGGGTGGCGCAGCGCGGCCGGCGCCGCTCTCAGGAAGAGCAGCCAGCGGATCACGCGGGAGCCGAGCAGGTCCACGCGGCGCAGCGCGGCGTAGACGGCCGCCGGCGCCGCCCGCACGAGGATCTCGTGGCGCTCGAACTCGTCGAAGCGCGGCATCAGCTCGTCGATGAGCGGCACCGGCGCGGTGGGTGTCATCGATCCGCCGCGATCACCAGCGCATCCACGGCCACGACGTCGTCGCCGGCGGCGATCAGCGGGTTGACGTCGATCTCGACCAGGCGCGGCTCGGCGGCGATGAGCCCGGCCACGGCGTGGATCAGGCGCACGAGCGCCGGGCGACTGACCGGGCGCAGCCCGCGGGGTCCCGCCAGCAGGCGCGGCCGCGCGCCCTCGTCCAGCATCGCCTCCGCCTCGCCCTCGCCGAACGGCGCCAGCCGCACCGAGACGTCACGTAGCACCTCGGTCAGCACACCGCCGGCGCCGAAGACGACAACGGGTCCGAAGACCTCGTCACGCCGCGCGCCCAGCAGCAGCTCGACGCCGGGGCCCGCGCGCTCCTGCACGACGAACCGCGCGGCGCGCGTGCGGGCGCGCAGCGCCGCGCAGGCCGCGCGCACCGCCGCCGCGTCGGCGACGTCGAGGACCACGCCGCCGGCCTCCGTCTTGTGCGTGAGCCCGGCGGCGTCGGCCTTGAGGACGACCGGGTAGCCGATCCGCGCGGCCGCCGCCACGGCGTCCTCGGCGCTCTGCACGATCGCCTCGCGACAGAAGCGGACGCCGCACGCCTCCAGCAGCCCGCGCGCCAGCGCGTACGGCAGCGCACCACGCGTCGTCTCCACGGCGCGGCGGAGCTCGGGCGACAGCTTCGGGGCTGGCGAGACCACGCGCGC
>JBGPZN010000129.1:0-8336 GCA_041493815.1 Methylomirabilia bacterium | reverse complement strand
TTTGCGGCGCTGGGAGCGGCGGACGGTCGGGTCAAGACCGCCATCTTTGGCGGCAACGCATCCCGGCTCTACCGCCTCAACCCCAAGACGGCGCTCGGCGCCATCACCAACGACAAGATCGCGGCGATCCGGGCGGAGTACGCCGCCGCCGGTGGCGAGCGGAGCAACGCCCGCTACGGCTACGTCGCCCGCCGCACCGCCTGAACGCACCGTCGCGGCGTCGGGGCGGGGCCTTCCGCCACGACGCCGCGGCTCGGTGGGAATCCACCCCAGACCCAGGAGATCGCCGATGCGTCGCTTCACGAGCTGGCTCGTTCTCACGATGGCGCTGTGCACCGCCCTGCCCGCTGCGGCCGCCGAGCTGGCCACCGCCCGGCCCGAGGACGTCGGGCTGTCGTCGGCGCGGCTGGCGCGAATCACCGAGACGCTGAAGGCCGACGTCGAGCGGGGCCGCATTCCCGGCGCGGTGGTCGTCGTCGCGCGCCGCGGGCGCATCGCCTACGCCGAGACGGTCGGCTTCCGCGACAAGGCGGCCGGGGCGCAGATGCCGGTTGACGCGATCTTCCGTATCGCGTCGATGACCAAGCCGATGGTCTCGGTCGCCGCCATGATGCTGTACGAGGACGGCCGGCTGTTCGTGAGCGATCCGGTGTCGAAGTACATCCCCGCGTTCGGCAAGATGCAGGTCGGCGTCGAGCGCGTGGATCCGATGACCGGCAAGTCCGTCCTCGGCTTCGTGCCGGCCGAGCGCGAGATGACCATCCAGGACCTGCTCCGCCACACCTCGGGCCTGACCTACGGCAACCGCGGGACGACGGCGATCCACCAGGCGTACCCACCGTCCTCATCGACGTCGGCGCGCCAAATGACGTCTGCGGAGTTCATCGAGCGTCTGAGCAAGGCGCCGCTGCTCTTCCATCCGGGCACGCGCTGGGAGTACGGCTTCTCGACCGACGTCCTCGCGCGCGTGGTCGAGGTCGTCTCCGGCAAGCCACTCGGCCAGTTTCTCGCCGAGCGCGTGTTCACACCGCTGAAGATGACGGACACCGGCTTCGTGGTGCCGGCCGGAAAGCACGCGCGGATCGCCCAGGCCTTCGCCACCGATCCCGACACCGGCAAGGCGGTGTCGATTCCGGACGTGACGGCCCCGCCGAAGTTCGAGTGCGGCGGCGGCTGCGCGGTCTCGACGGCGGCCGACTACGTGCGCTTCGCGCAGATGCTGCTGAACCGCGGCTCGCTCGACGGCGCCCGACTCCTCGGGCGCAAGACCGTCGAGTACATGACCGCCGATCACCTCGGCCCCGCCGTCACCGGCGCCGGCGACTACCTGCCCGGCCCCGGCTACGGCTTCGGCCTCGGCTTCGCCGTCCGTCGCGAGACCGGCCAGGCCAGCCTCACCGGCACCGCCGGCGACTACAACTGGGGCGGCGCCTACGGCACCGCGTTCTGGATCGATCCGAAGGAACAACTGGTCGTGGTCTCGATGACCCAGGCACCCGGCGCGATCCGCGTGCACTATCGTCAGTTGCTCAAGAGCTTCGTCCTGCAGGCAATCGAAGACTAGACGCAGACGTCGCTGCGTCGCGCCGCGAGTCGTGGGCCGGGGCGGGGCGTGAGACCCCCCGGCGCGCCACTCGATGGCGAGCCGTCGTCGCCGTTGAGGGCGAAGGGGCGGCGAGCACGCGCCGACGATTCGCCTTCCCTCACGCCCCCCCCTCCGGGGGGCCGCGCGAGCCACTCCCGGAGCGATCTACGGCGACAGGCGAGCCATCGTGGCGCGGCGGGGGGTCTCACGCCCCGTCCCACGACGCGCGGCGCTGCGCGCAACGTCATGCGCCAACGCCCGAGCGGCGACATCGAATCAAGACCGGAGCGGACGACGGCTACAGCTGGCCGGAGTCGCCCCAGTCGACGAGCAGCTTCTGGTAGGCGGGGTCGTTGTAGCGATCGAGCAGGAACGCCGGCGCGTAGGGCGGCAACGGGGCGCCGGTGATGTGGGCGGCGAGGAGGTCGGCGGCGGTGTTGGAGGACATGAGGCCGTAGCCGGAGAGGGCGCCGATGACGTAGGCGCCGTCCACGGGAAGCGGGCCGGCGAGGAAGCGGTTCTCGCGGGTCTTGGTGTAGTACCCGCCGTCGACGAAGGCGCGCGGCAGGCGCGACAGGTAGCCGGCCATCGCCGGGACCATGCGCGACATTCCGCGGATCGCGATCTCCGCGTACGTCGGATCGAACTGCAGCGGGAACGTCGGCTCTACCGGCTCGACGTCGTAGGTCCAGACCAGCAGCACCGACTGGCTCTCGACCGCGCCCTCGGGGCGGCCATGGACGCCGGCGGGGAACTCGTCGAGCAGACGCTCGTGCTCCGATCCGGCCAGCTCGGCGCGCTCCTCGTCGGACCACGGTAGCCGCACGGGATCGGTCCAGATCGTCATCGGCGCCTCACGCGGCATCGCGCCCAGCACGTCGTTGAAGGCGACCTTGGCGTGGCGCTCGCAGAACACGGGTAGCTCGACGCCGAGCAGACGTCCCACCGATTGCAGGAGCGGTCCGGCCGCGACGACGAACCGCGGCGTCGACACGGTGTGCGCGCCGCCGGCGCCACTCACCCGCACCGCCGTGACGCGTCCCCCGGCGGTCTCGACGCGCTCCACGCGCCCTTCGAGCAGCCGCACGCCCTTGTCGCGGGCGCGCTCGAGCAGGTACATGCCGAGCTGCTGGCCGCTGAACCATCCGCAGCGCCGCGCGTGCAGCAACGCCACCGTGTCCTCGGCGAGCCAGCCAAAGTGCCGGCGAATGAGCGAGCGATCGGTGATGACGTCGGTGCCGGTCAGTTGGGCCTCGAAGCCGTCGGCCGCGGATGGCCGATAGTCGCGGCCCGGCCGCTCGTGCAGCCGCGCCGGACCCACACCGCGCGCGGCCGCCTCCTGGGCCACGCGCACGAAGTGCGGCACGCGCGCGGGATCGGCGGTGGCGAAGAGATAGCCGCGGCGATTCATCCGGAAGACGTTACCGCTCTCGCGCGCGAGCTCCTCGAGCAGATCGATGCTGCGGTTCATCGCGGCGACCATGGCGTCGCCCGGGCCGGGCCACCAGTTCCGATAGCACTCGGCGGACTTGTCGCTCGTGAGCGAGAGCGGGGGACGCTCGTCGACGAGCACGATGTCGCTGACGCCGTGGCGCACGGCCAGGTGGTAGGCGGCCGCGACGCCGGCAATCCCGGCGCCGCAGATCACGATTTCGGCGGTTCGCTCGCTCATGCGGTGCTCGATTGTAATACGGCCGCGGCGGCGAGCCCGACCGTGTCTCGCTGGTACGCGATTGGCATACCCTCGTACCTTCTCCTGCACAGGAGGGTCGGCGCGACCGCGGTGATTGGTCTGATCGTACTCACCCTGACGGCGGTGGCCTTACTCCTCTTCAATCGATCCCCGGCGCCGTCCCTCTCCGCCACGGTGGCGGCACCGCCACCGATCAGGTCGACGCTGGCGCCGCGGACGCCGGCGCGGGCGGCCGACCTCGCCGCGCCGCCCGCATCGAGCCCGCCAGCACGCGCCGTCGAGCCCGATCAATCGCAGCCGACCGCGGCCGGGCCGCCCGACTCAGGCGTCGCGCCCTCGGCTCCAGCCGACGAGCCGCTAGGCGATGCAGATGCGGCGCGGCGCACAGCAAGCTGGCTGGTCCGGACGCACGGTCGCCTCGAGGCGGAGAACCGCGCGCTGACCGTCGCCGAGTTCTACTCGGGCGAGCGGCAGGCGTTCTGGCAGCGCGTACTGGCCGACGTGCGCCAGACGCCGGAGCGCTGAGCCCGGCTCACAGCCGATTGCGGATGCGCGGATCGAGCATGTCGCGCAGCCCGTCGCCCAGGATGTTGACGGCCAGCACCGTGGCCGCCAGGAAGATGCCGGGGAACAGGATGTTGTGCGGCAGGATGCGGAACAGGGCCCGCCCCTCGGCCATGATGTTGCCCCACGTCGGCGTCTCCGGCGGGATGCCGACGCCGAGGAACGACAGGATCGCCTCGACCAGGATCGCGGACGCGCAGACGAACGTCGCCTGCACGATCAGCGGGGCCAGCGTGTTGGGCAGCACGTGGCGGAGCAGCAGGGCGGGCGTGCGGGCGCCCAGCGCCACCGCGGCCTCAACGTACGGCTCCTCGCGGATCGACAGCACGACCGAGCGCACCAGCCGCACGACGCGCGGGACCTCGGGGATGACGATCGCGATGATGACGGTGCGCAGCCCGGCCCGCGAGAGCGAGACCAGGCCGATAGCCAGCAGGATCGCCGGAATCGACATGAGGCCGTCCATGACGCGCATGACGACGCCGTCGAGCCAGCGCAGGTACCCGGCGAAGACGCCGATCACGAGGCCGATCACCGTGCTGATCAGCGCGACCGACGCGCCGATCAGCAGCGACACGCGCGCACCGTACGTCACCCGGCTGTAGACGTCGCGGCCGAGGCTATCCGTGCCCATCCAGTGCGTGCGGGTGCTCTGGCTGCCGTCGGCGTTGCGGATGCTCGCGACCGCGCCCGGGCGTTTGTTGCGCAGCACCGGCTCTACGCGGGCCGGATCGGTGGTGCCGAGCACCGGCGCCAGGATCGCCATCAGCACGATCAGCCCCAGGATGGCGCCCCCCAGCGCGACGCTGCGGTTGCGCGCGAGGCGCCGGACCGCGTCGTCCGGCCCGGCCGCCGGCTCCGGCAGGAGCGCGGGAATGGGCTCGGCGACAGTCTTCAATATCGGATCCTCGGATCGAGGAGCGTGTAGGACAGGTCCACGACGAGGTTGATCATCACGTAGACGACAGAAAAGAGCAGGATCACCGCCTGCACGGTCGGGTAGTCGCGGGCGAGGACGGCGTCGACGGTGAGCCGGCCGAGGCCGGGGATCGCGTAGACAGACTCGGTCACCACCACGCCGCCGATCAGCAGCGCCACGCCGAGGCCGATCACGGTGACGATCGGCACCGCGGCGTTGCGCAGCACGTGGCGCACGAGCACGGCGGCCTCGCCGAGGCCCTTGGCGCGGGCCGTGCGCACGTGATCGGCGTTGAGGACCTCCAGCACGCTGGCCCGGGTGATCCGGGCGATGAGCGCCACCAGGACAATGGCGAGCGTGATGCTGGGCAGGATGAGCCGCTCGATGAAGCCCCCGAAGCCCTCGGCCAGCCGCTGGTAGCCCTGCACCGGCAGCCAGCCGAGCTGGATCGCGACCAGGTAGATCAACAGGTAGCCGATCACGAACACCGGCACCGAGAAGCCCAGCACCGAGAGGCCCATGACCGCGCGGTCGATCCAGGTGCCGCGGCGCCACGCCGCCAGCACGCCGAGCGGGACCGCCATGGCGACCGCCAGCAGGAGCGTGCACGTGGCCAGGGCCAGCGTCGGCTCCACCCGCTCGACGATCAGCTGGCTCACCTGCTTCTTGAAAAAGAACGACTCGCCGAGGTCGCCGCGCACGACGTTGCCGATCCAGATCACGAACTGCTGGGCGATGGGCCGATCCAGGCCGAGCTTGGTGCGGATGGCCGCCACGTCCTGGCTGGTGGCGTTGTCGCCGGCGATGATGGCGGCCGGGTCGCCGGTCGTCAGCCGCAGCAGCATGAAGACGACGACCGCCACCACCGCCATGACCGGGATGGTGGCGAGAAGGCGGCGGCCGATGTAGGCAGGCATCCAAGACGGCGGGAAGCGGGCGGCGCGCGGCTCAGGCCGTCCGCGCGCCGCCGCTCAGGCCGCGCTTACTTCTTGGTGACGTTCCAGAACACGGTGACGGGGGCTTCCAGCACGCCCTCCACGTTCTTGCGCAAGGCGAAGGCGCCGTACCACTGGCCGAGCGGGATGTGCGTCGGATACTGCACGGCGCGCAGCTGCACCTGGTCGGCGATCTGCTTCTGCTTGACGAGGTTCGTCTCGCGCGCGAACGCGTCGCGCAGCCCCTCGATGTCCTTGTCGCACGGCCAGCCGAACATGGCCTTGTCACACGACGCGTTCAGGAAACCCATCATGACCGGGTTCAGGATGTCCGCGGCCACCCACGAGGTCAGGAACGCGTTCCAGCCGCCGGCAGTCGGCGCGTCCTTCTTGGCGCGGCGAGCGACCAGCGTCTGCCAGTCCATCGAGTGCATATCGACCTTGAAGCCGCCCTTCTCGAGCAGCGACTTGGCGACCGGCGCCAGGTTGCTGAGCACGGCCAGATCGGTCGAGTGCATCAGGAGGATGGGCGTGCCGTCGTAGCCGGCCTCCTTGAGCAGCGCCTTCGACTTCTCGAAGTTGGAGTCGAGCATCCCCTCCAGCGCCTTGGTCGAGGCCAGCGGTGAGCCGCACGGGAAGAACGACTTGCAGGTCTTGTAGTAGGCCGGGTCGCCGATCACGCCCTTCAGGAAATCCTCCTGGTTGAAGGCCTGGAGCACCGCCTGGCGGATCTTCGGATTGTCGAACGGCTTGTGCAGCGCGTTGAACCGGAACGTGTACTGATTGCCGAGCGGGTTGCCCGAGAACAGCCGGACGTTCGCGTCGGCCTTGAGCACCGGGTAGAGGTCGTGCGGCGGCGACTCCAGCATGTCGACCTCGCCGGCCAGCAGCGCGTTGATGGCGGTCTGGTGGTCGGGGATCGCCTTCCACTCCACGCGATCGATCTTCACCACCTTGCCCCCGGCCAGCCCGGAGGGCGCCTCCGCGCGCGGCTTGTACTTGTCGAACTTCACGTAGACGGCCTTGTCGCCGGGCTTCCACTCCTCCTTCTTGAAGATGAAGGGGCCGGAGCCGGTGAAGTCGGAGATCTGCGTGTTGGGGTCCGTCTCGGCCACGCGCTTGGGCATCATGAACGGCACGTTGGAGGACGGCTTGGCCAGCGCGCCCAGCACCAGCCCGGTCGGCTCGTTGAGGACGATGCGGAACGTCCTGGCGTTGACGATCTGCATCTCCTTGACGAACCCGATCATCTTCTGGCCCATCGAGTCCTTGGCCGCCCAGCGCTTGATGGACGCCACGCAGTCCTCGGCGGTGACCGGTGGGCCGTCGTGCCAGATCAGGCCGTCGCGCAGGGTCAACGTGTACGTCCGCTGATCGCCGCTCACCTCGTACTTGTCCACCATCTGCGGCTTGACGTCGCCCTTGGCGTCCATCGCGAACAGCGTGTCGTACACCAGGTAGCCGTGGTTGCGGACGATGTAGGCCGTCGTCCAGATGGGGTCGACGATCTTGAGATCGGAGTGCATGACGACGCGCAGCGTGCTCTGGGCGGCGGCCGGCACGACGGCAGATCCGAGCAGAACCGCGACGATGGACACGAGGGTGGCCAGGCGGCGTGGCGTATTCATGAGCTCCTCCTCGACGTGACCGGCTCACCCGGCCGGTTCAGCGGTGGCACGACATAACCATAGGGCCGCCGAGCTTGTCAACGCACGGCGTCACGCGCCGGCGGTGGTACCATCCGGGCGCGACACGATCCGGGCCGATCGACCCCGCACCTTGAGGAGGAGACGACCGTGGCCACCAAGTCGTCCGTTCGCACCGACAAGGCACCGGCGCCGCTGCAGGGCGCGCCCTACTCGCAGGCCATCCGCTACGGCGACCTCGTCTTCGTGTCCGGCCAGCTCCCGCTCTCGCCGGCCGGCGAGGTCGTCGGCACCACCATCGAGGAGCAGACCGACCAGGTCTTGAAAAACATCCGCGCGATCCTGGAGGCGTCCGGCACCCGGATGGACAAGCTCGTGAAGACCACGGTGTTCCTGGCCAGCCACGACGACTTCGCGGGGATGAACGCCGTCTACAAGAAGCACGTCGGCGTGGTGCCGCCGGCGCGCTCGACGGTAGCCGTCAAGGACTTCCCGCGCGGCGTCCGCCTGGAGATCGACGCGATCGCGCACGTGTGAGGGCCCCGCCACGGCCGGGCGCGAACGGCTCTGAGGCACCACCCGCGACAAGGCGTCGCGTCAGCGGTAGTACGTTGACCAGCCGCAGCGCTGCTCGAGGAACTCGTCGATCTCAGAGGCATCCGACTGGGAAAGGACGGCGCCAAGCTTCAGATCGCCTCTGGCCAGTGCAATGGCCCCTAGAATCGTTCTGATCGTCAGGGGGTCCTCGATGCGTATCACGTCGCCGACAGCGAGTTGAAGCAGGTCGTGCCACGCCAGCCGGTACGCGTCCGCCAGCCAATCCGGCAGGCGCGGGTTCCCGAGGCGATGCCGCTCGATCTCGATCGTCGAGACCAGTCCGTAGAAGTGCCCGTCGCGGGTTGGTGACGTTCCGGCGATTCGCACGAGATGAGGCACGGCAGCGTACGACGCCTCGCCGAGATCACCCTGGTGATGCAGCTCGTTCCACAGCTCG
>JBGPZN010000096.1:0-9632 GCA_041493815.1 Methylomirabilia bacterium | reverse complement strand
TCGTTCGCATCCAGGTGGACAACCCACGCGGCGTGAGCTCAGGCGTCGAGCGAATGCTGCTGGACGGCGAGCGCCTCGAGCCGCCGATCCTGCCCCGCCTCACGGACGGCCGCATCCACGAGGTCCAGGTGACGATGGGGTAGCCACGACCCATCGCTCAACGGGCGCTGGGCGTTCACAGGCAGGCGCGCTTCGGAACCGAACCGGAGCTCACGCTCCTGCGCCTCGTTCGTGTCGCGGCGAACGGCGCGCACGACCGCGAGACGTAAGGACGCTTGCCCGCCGCGCGGCGACCGACGCCTAGCGCGGGGCGGCGGGGGCCGGCCGCGGGAGCCGGACGTGGAGCGCCAGCAGGGCGACCAGCGCCGCCGTCGCGAACCCGGCGCCGGCATAGAACGGTGCTGCCGTCCCGTACCGGGTCCCGAGCCATCCGGCCACGACACTCGCCAGCAGCGCCGCCAGGCCGCCCGCCAGGTTGAACAGGCCAAACGCCGTCCCCCGCAGTCGCTCGGGCGCGGTGTCAGTCACCAGGGCGGCCAGCAGTCCCTGGGTCAGCCCCATGTGGAGGCCCCAGAGGACGACGCCGACGAAGACGCCGAGCGGGCGCACGGCGAGCGCGAGCGCGATGTCTCCGGCAATCAGCACGAGACTCCCGGCGGCCAGGACCAGGCGCCGGTCCAGCCGATCCGACAGCCGGCCGGCCGGATAGGCCGAGACGGCGTACGCGATGTTCATGATCACGAAGACCATCGGCACGAGCGGAACCGGCACGCCGCGGTCTGCCGCGCGAAGGAGGAGAAACGCCTCGCTGAAGCGCGCAAGGGACAAGATCGTGCCGACCCCCACGACGCTCCAGTAGATTGGCTGCAACGCCCGGACCTCCGCGACCTGGACCGGTCGCCCGGTCCCGGGAGCCGGCTGCCTGACGGGCGGTTCCTTCACCGCCAAGAGCAGGATTCCCACCGCCAGGAACGCCGGAATCACGGCGACCCAGAACACCAGCCGGTAATCGTGGAGCGTCACGGCCATCAAGGCGGCGGCCACGAGTGGCCCGGCGAAGGCGCCGACCGTGTCCAGCGACTGGCGGAGACCGTAGCAGGCGCCACGCAGGGCGGCAGGGGCGAGATCCCCCATGAGGGCGTCCCGCGGCGCCTCACGGATTCCCTTGCCGATCCGGTCCACGAAGCGCGCGGCGAGCACCCAGCTCAGCGACGTGGCGAGGGGGAAGACCGGCTTGGTAACCGCCGCCAGTGCGTAGCCCAGCCCGGTCAGGAACTTGCGCCGGCCCAGATAGTCGCTCAGCGTCCCCGAGAAGACCTTGGTGATGGATGCGGTCGCTTCGGCGACGCCTTCGATCACTCCGACCGAGAGCACGCTCGCGCCCAGGACCGACACGAGGAACACCGGCAGCAGGCTGTGGATCATCTCCGAGGAGAGATCCATGAACAGGCTGACGACGCCCAGCGCCCAGATGCCTCGGGGAATCGCCCGCAGGCCGCCGACGCGCGAGCCAGGGACGTCGCCCTCGGAGACCGGCATCACCGTGCCGGCTGGCTACTCGTGCCGGAGGGCGTCGATGGGATTCAGGCGGGACGCCTTGCGAGCCGGATAGAAGCCGAAGAAGACGCCGACCGCCGCCGCGAAGAGGAAGGCAGGAACGACCGCGCGCGCCTGGATCGGCGCCAGCCACCCCGCGAAGTAGCCGATGGCCCAGGCGCCGACGACCCCGAGCACGATCCCGATGATGCCGCCGGCCAGCGACACGGTCACCGCCTCGATGAGGAACTGCGTCAGGATGTCCTGCCGGCGAGCGCCGACCGCCCGGCGCAGTCCGATCTCGCGCGTCCGTTCGGTGACCGAGACCAGCATGATGTTCATGATGCCGATGCCGCCCACGACGAGGGAGACGGACGCGATGGCGGCGAGCAGCAGACTGAGCACCCGGGACGACGCCTCCTGACTCTCGAGGATCTCCGAGAGGTTCCGGAGCGTGAAGTCGTCGTCCTGACCGGGCTGCAGATGATGGCGCTGGCGCAGCAGCGTGCGGATGCTCTGCTCGGCGCCCTTCATCGCGCTCGCCTCCCGGACCTTCACGAGAACCCCGTTGACCGCCCGAGCGTTGGCCTGGCTCGTCCCCAGCACCTTCTTCTTCGCCGTCGAGAGCGGGACCAGGATGGTGTCGTCCTGATCCTGCCCCTGGGTCGACTGGCCCTTCCGGGCGAGCACGCCGACCACGGTCAGCGGGACCTTCTTGACGCGGATGACCTGGCCGATCGGATCGGCGCCGCCGAAGAGATTGCTCGCCACGGTCTGGCCGAGCAGGACCACCTTGGTGGCACCGTCGACGTCGTCCTGCGTGAGCGGCCGGCCGACCGCGGTCTCCCAGTCGCGCGCTTCCAGGAACCCGGGGGTCACCCCGACGAGCCCCGTCGACCAGTTGGCGTTACCCGCGATCACCTGGACGCCGCCCCGGACCGTCGGCGCTGCGACCTGGATGCTCTCGATCTCGCGCTCCATCGCGCGCGCGTCGTCCTCGGTGACGGTGAGCTGGCTGCCGGCGCCGAGTCGCACGCCGCCCGTGGTGATCGATCCGGACAGCACGATGATCAGGTTCGAGCCCAGGCTCCGGATCTGCCCCTCGACGCGCGCCTGCGCCCCGGTGCCCACCGCCATCATCGTCACGACGGCGGCCACGCCGATGATGACGCCCAGCATCGTGAGCGCGGTGCGCGCCTTGTTGGCCGCCAGCGCCAGGAGGGCCAGGTGCGCGGTGGCTCGAACTCTCACGGCTGCTTCAGGGTCCGGGCGCCGCTGGCGAGCACCGTGCGGGCGTCGATCGGGGCGTGGACGGGCTCGTCCTCGACGAGCTCACCGTCGCGGAAGTGCAGGATGCGGCGCGTGTACCGCGCGATGTCCTCCTCGTGCGTGACGAGCAGGATCGTGATGCCGCTACGGTTCAGGCCCTGGAGGATCGCCATGATCTCCACGCTGGTCCGCGTATCGAGATTCCCGGTGGGCTCGTCGGCCAGGAACAGGATCGGGTCGTTGACCAGGGCCCGCGCGATCGCCACCCGCTGCTGCTGACCGCCCGAGAGCTGGGCGGGACGATGGTCGGCGCGTTCACCGAGCCCGACCGCCTCGAGCTTCGACATGGCCGTTCGGCGCTGCTCCCTGGCCGATCGAGATCGATCGCTGTAGATGAGCGGTAGCTCCACGTTGGCCAGCGCGCTCATCCGGGGCATCAGGTTGAACTGCTGGAACACGAAGCCGATCTTCGCGTTCCGGATCCGGGCCAGCGCATCGTCGTCCAGCCGCGAGACGTCGTCGCCCTCCAGGAGATAGCGGCCGCTCGTCGCGGTATCGAGGCAACCCAGGATCGTCATGAGCGTCGATTTCCCCGATCCCGAAGGCCCCATGACGGCGACCAGCTCACCGGCCTCGACCGTGACCGACACGCCGCGCAGCGCGTGCACCACGTGGGCGCCCAGCCAGTAGTCCTTCGACAGATCCTGCGTCTCGATGACGGGCTCAGCCATCGCGTCTCTCTTACGGCAAGCGGCGTGCCGTACCGGATCGACGAGAATCCAGGCACATGGCCGAGGCAGGCCTGGGGCATCGCGGCCCCAACGTCGCGCGGGCTCCCCAGCGCCCGAGGGCCGACGCTCACTCGAAAGGACTGTTTTCTCTCGTCTTCCGGAACGGCAGTGCCGTTGCACTATCTGACGCCGGCCATGAAGACCGAACAGACGCGCGCGGCCTCCAACGGATCCGCCGCCGACTCACCGGCGGCCGACGGGGCCCTGGTCTCGGCGAAGCCGGCCGCGCGCCGTCGGTGGAAGCGCTGGGGTGCGGTGGTCCTCGGCGCCGTCGTCGCGGTCGGAGGCGTCGTCGTGTACCGGTATCTGGCGGGCTCCGGGACGCCGCCCCCCTATCGGACCGCTGCCGTGGAACGCGGCGCGATCACCGCCTCGGTCTCGGCCACCGGCAATCTCAACGCGGTCATCATGGTCCTGGTCGGAAGCCAAGTCTCCGGCATGATCAAGGAGCTGAACGCCGACTTCAACACGGTCGTGCGGAAGGGACAGGTCATCGCGCGGATCGACCCGGCGCTCTTCGAGGCCGCGGTCAACCAGGCGCGCGCCGACGTCAAGGCCGCGCAGTCCACCGTGCTCAATCAGGCGGCGCAGGTCGAGCAGGCCCGGACGACCGTCGACAACGCACGGGCCGGCTACGCGGAGGCCAGGGCGCAGACGGCGAAAGCCCTCGTCGGAGTCGTCGACGCCCGCCGTACGCTCGGCCGTCAGGCCGAGCTGTTCGAGCGCGGCCTCGTCGCCGCCGCCGACCGCGACAGCGCCCAGAGCGCCCACGACGCCGCCGTGGCCCAGCACGAGTCGGCGCTGGCCCACGAGCAGGCGCTGGCCTCGGCGATCCGGACCGCCGAGGCCCAGCGAAACGTCCAGGACGCCGCCCTCCAGACGGCTCGCGATCAGGTCGAGCAGAAGCAGGCGGCGCTGGCCCAGACGCAGATCAATCTCGATCACGCCACGATCCGCTCCCCGGTCGACGGTGTCGTCGTCAATCGAGCGGTCGACGTGGGCCAGACGGTCGCCGCGACGCTGCAGGCGCCGACGCTGTTCACGATCGCCCAGGACCTGACCCGGATGCAGGTGGAGGCCAGCATCGACGAGGCGGATATCGGACGCATCCGGGCCGAGACGCCGGTGACGTTCACCGTCGACGCATTTCCGGGCCAGGTGTTCACGGGGACCGTCTCGCAGATCCGCAAGGCGCCGCAGGTCGCGCAGAACGTCGTCACGTACACCGTCGTGGTCGCCGTCGCCAATCCGGCCGCCCGCCTCGTCCCGGGCATGACCGCCAGCGTCAGGTTCGTGACGGAACGGAAAGTGGACGTCCTCAAGGTCCCGAACACCGCGCTCCGGTTCCGCCCCCCCGGTGCCCCGGGCTCGACGGTGCCGGTCGTCTGGATCCTCGGACGTGACGGCCGCCCCGTCGCAGCCCCGGTCATGCTCGGGATCACCGACGGGACGTCGACGGAGATCGTGCGTGGCGACCTCGAAGCGGGACAGGCGGTCCTGATCGGCCTCGAGTCGGCCGCGCCGACGACGACGATCCCTGGGCCAGGTTTCAGACTGTGAAGGCCCCCGGGCAAAAGGTCGCCTTCGGCTATCTCGTCGCGGTGGTCCTCGCCCTGGTCCTGATCCAGTCCTTCCTCTCCGCGCCGCACCCCGAGAGCATCTCCTACAGCGAGTTCAAGACGCTCGTGCGGAAGGGCAAGGTCAGCGACCTCGTCCTCGACGCGCACGCCATCACCGGCACGCTCGCCACCGATGGGCTGGAGGGCGTCCTCCCCAAGGAGAAGATCGAGGCGTTGAAGCGGTCCGGAGCCGGTACCTACCGCTTCGTCACCGTCCGGGTCGACGATCCCAGCCTCGTCACCGAGCTGGAGGCGGCAAACGTGAAGTTCACCGGCCGCGCGGAGAACACCTGGATCTCGACGGTGCTCTCGTGGGTCGTGCCCGCGTTGCTGTTCATGGGCGTCTGGGTGTTCGTGATGCGGCGCATGAGCGGCGCGCAGGGCGGGCTCCTGGCCATCGGGAAAAGCAAGGCCAAGGTCTACATGCAGCACAGCACCGGCGTGACGTTCGACGACGTGGCCGGCATCGACGAGGCCCGGGGGGAGCTGATGGAGATCGTCGACTTCCTCAAGGCGCCCGAGCGTTATCAGCGGCTCGGCGGCAAGATCCCGAAGGGAGTCTTGATCGTCGGCGCCCCCGGCACCGGCAAGACGCTCCTCGCCCGGGCCGTCGCGGGGGAAGCCGGCGTGCCGTTCTTCAGTCTCACCGGCTCGGATTTCGTCGAGCTGTTCGTCGGGGTCGGGGCGGCGCGGGTGCGCGACCTCTTCGCCCAGGCCCAGGAGAAGGCTCCCAGCATCATCTTCATCGACGAGCTGGACGCGATCGGCAAGGCGCGGGGCGTCAGTACGCTCGTCGGTGGCCACGACGAGCGGGAACAGACGCTGAACCAACTGCTGGCCGAGATGGACGGGTTCGACACCCAGAAGGGCGTCATCCTGCTCGCGGCCACCAACCGCCCCGAGATCCTCGACCCCGCGCTGCTGCGGCCCGGCCGCTTCGACCGTCAGGTCGTGATCGACCGGCCCGACGTGCGGGGGCGCGAGAAAATTCTTCAGGTCCACACCCGCAAGGTCAAGCTCTCGCCGGGCCTCGATCTCTCGCTCGTCGCCGCGCGTACCCCGGGGTTCGTCGGCGCCGACCTCGCGAACATCGTGAACGAGGCCGCGCTCCGGGCAGCCCGGCAGGGCAAGAACGCGGTCGACATGACGGACTTCGACGACGCCATCGACCGGGTGGTGGCCGGGCTGGAGCGAAAGTCCCGCGTCATCAATCCGCGCGAGAAGGAGATCGTGGCCTACCACGAGGCCGGCCACGCGCTGGTGGCCGAGTCCCGGCCTCACGCGGATCGTGTCACGAAGGTCTCGGTCATCCCGCGCGGGGTGGCGGCGCTCGGCTACACGCAGCAGCGACCGACCGAGGACCGCTACCTGATGACGCGGGCAGAGCTGCTCGATCGGCTCGACGTCCTGCTCGGCGGGCGGGTGGCCGAGGAGCTGGTCTTCGGTGACGTGTCCACCGGGGCGCAGGACGATCTGCAACGTGCGACGGACATTGCGCGTCACATGATCACGCGCTACGGAATGGGCGAGGCGCTGGGGCTGGCCACGTTCGAGCCGCCCCGCCCCGTGTTCCTCCCGGTGCCCACCAGCGGCCCCAAGGAGTACAGCGAGCGCACCGCCGAGGTCATCGACGCGGAGATCCAGAAGCTGCTCGAGGCGGCGCACGGCCGCGTCCGCACGACGCTGACTGCGAAGCGAGTGACGCTCGAGGCGCTGGCAAAGCGGCTCATCGAGAAGGAGGTCGTCGATCGGGAGGCGCTGCTGGCGCTGATCGCCGCCAGCGAGGAGCCGCGACGCTGACACGGCGTGCGTCCCCGACCGCCGCTCGTCATGGCAGAGCGCCGCCCGGGCTCGAGGGAAGCTGCGCGAGCTCGGCCAGGGTCACCAGCACGGCGACGAGCCGGCCCCGTTCGAGGACACACTCGGCGGTCACGAACTCACCCAGCGCCACGTCGTCGGCATCGAGCACGACCTCGATGAAATCCCCGGCGAACCCTCCCGGCCCGCTCACCCGGATGAACCGGTTGAACTTCGTGCGGGATGTCACGCTGATCGTTCGCTGCGTCACGACGGCCTTCGGGCCGCGGCCGGGGCCGACCTCCTCGATGACCATCACACCCCGTCGCGGGTCGATGGCCACCACGGTCCCCGAGTACCTCACGCCGCCGGCAGCGTCGGCCACCGCGGTCGCCAGCAGGACGAGCGTCACGGTCAGCAGGCCGGGTGCGCGCATCATGGGCGTCGCCGTGACCGCTACGGCTGCTTCGTGAGGAAGTGCGCCCGTCGGTTCTGCGCCCAGCAGGCCTCGTTACGCGCCGTGCAGGCCGGTCGTTCCTCGCCGTAGGTGATGATGGTGATCCTCGCCGCCGCCACGCCGCGCGCCTCGAGATAGTCCTGCGTGGCCTTCGCCCGGCGCTCGCCGAGCGCGAGGTTGTAGACGTTCGTTCCACGCTCGTCGCAGTGGCCCTCGATCAGGATCAGCGCCAAGGAATTCGCCTTCAGCCAGCCGATGTTGGCGTCGAGCGTGCGGGCGGCGTCCGGCCTGATCGTCGACTTGTCGAAGTCGAAGAAGACGTCGCGCAGCTCCGAGACGCTCTTGAACTCCGCCGGCGCAGGGCGCGGCGCGGGGGCCGGCGGGGCCGCGACCGCCGGAGGGGGCGCGGCGGGGGGCGCGGCGGGGGGCGCGGCCAGCGGCGGGGCCGCAGGAGGCGCAACCGGCGCGGCCGGAGCCGGAGCCGGGGGCGCTGCCGTCACGGCAGCGCCGGTCGGCGGTGGAGCGGCCGTCTGGGTCATCGCCGGGCGCTTGGCGCATGCCGCGGCGAGCAGCATCGCCAGCAGGACGAGCGCGACCTGAGGTCTCCGAAGGTTCATGAGCGCTTCCTCCCTAGGTGGTGCAGACGTCGAGCTCATGGCTCGCGTGCAAGCTGCAATGGTACTGCCACGCTCGACCTCTGTGGTTCCCGGAGCTTGCCGTGAGGCCCCCGGCCCCAGTGGGGCATCTGCGCCGCAGCGAGGCGCGTCAGGGGCCACTGCGGACGGCGCGAGGGGCGCGAAATTGCGAGCGTCGGCGATGGCACTCGCCTTGCCATTCCACGCTCGGCGATGGAGGCCCGCTCGAACGTCACGCCTGCGCCGATCCTCGCCGGCGAGGGCAAGAGGATGATCGCCCCGTGGCATGCGCTCGACGCCGGGCGCGTGGCCGCGTTGCTCGGGACCGACACCGAGCGCGGCCTGACATCCTCAGACGTCCGGAGCCGTCTGACCCGCCTGGGGCCCAACCAGGTCGCGGAGGCGCGGGAGACCTCGCTCTGGCGCTTGGCCATTTCGCAGTTCGAGAGCCTCGTCGTCCTGCTGCTGCTCGCCGCCGCCGGGGTCGCGATGGGGCTCGGCGAGCTGGTGGAAGGCCTCGTCATCCTCGCCGCGCTGCTCCTCAACGCCGCCATCGGCTTCGTCACGGAGTGGCGAGCCCGTCGCTCGCTGGCGCGACTGCGGGCGCTGGTCGTCCCCGAGGCTCGGGTCCGGCGTGACGGTCAGGTGACGACCGTCCCCGCGGCCGACCTCGTGCCCGGCGACGTCGTCCTGCTGGAGGCGGGCGCTCAGGTGCCGGCGGACGCCCGGCTCATCCGCTGCACGGCGCTGCGGATCGACGAGTCGGCCCTGACCGGCGAGAGCCTCCCGGTCGAAAAGGACGCGGACGCGCACCTCGCGACCGACACCCCGCTGGCCGAGCAGACGACGATGACCTACCTGGGCACCGCCGTGCTGGCCGGCACCGGGGCAGCGATCGTGACGGCGACCGGCGTGGCGACGCAGCTCGGGCGCCTGGGTCAGCTGGTGACGCTGGCCGGCGACCGTGCCACGCCGCTCGAGCGACAGGTGGAGGGTCTGGGGCGTCGTCTCATCGGCGTGGCGCTTGGCGCCTGCGCGGTCGTCACCGTCGCCGGCATCCTGTACGGCCAACCGGTCGGGCTGATGCTGGAGACCGGGATCACGCTCGCCGTGGCGGCGATCCCCGAGGGGCTCCCCGCGGTCGTGGCGGTGGCGCTCGCCGCCGGACTCTGGCGTCTCGCCCGGGCGGGGGCCCTCGTCCGGCGTCTGCCGGCCGTCGAGACACTGGGCTCCACCACCGTCATCTGCGCGGACAAGACCGGCACCATGACCGAGAACCGGATGACGGTCGTGCGCGTCGCGCTGGACGGCCGGATCATTGCCGTCGAGGGGTCGGCCACGTCTCCGCGCGGTGCGTTCACCGAGCAGGGCCAGCCGCTCGCCCCTCGCGACGACCCCGCGCTCCTGCGGCTCCTCACCGTCGCCGCGCTCGTGAACGATGCGGCGATGCAGGTGGACGGCGCCACACTCCGGCTGCACGGCGATCCCACCGAGGCGGCGCTCCTGGTGGCCGCGCTCAAGGCGGGAC
>JBGPZN010000103.1:0-9306 GCA_041493815.1 Methylomirabilia bacterium | reverse complement strand
GACCGGCCGTTTCGCACCGAGTTCCCGTTCATCGGGATGCCGCATCCGCTGCCGGGCAACACCACGCCGGCGCCGGGCACCGTGGGATTCCCGCCCCAGCAGTGACGCCGTGTAGGGCCAGGAGCGCGGGCGGCGCGGCGAGGGGCCTCCTCGCCGTGGCCGCGCTCGTGGGCGGGGTGACGATCGCCTGGGGCCAGGACCGCTCGACCGACCAGATCGTCAAGTTCCACCAGCTTCGGGTCGCCGCCGACCCCGACGACCCGCTCGCCCACAACCGTCTGGCGGCCGCCTACGTCCAGAAGGCTCGTGAGAGCGGCGATCTCACGTACTACGGCCTGGCCGAGACGGCGGCCCGGCGATCGGTCGTGCTCCTGCCCCGCGGCTCCTCGGCGGCGGCCGCCACCACGACCCTCGCCGTCGTCCACCTGGCGCGGCACGAGTTCACCGAGGCGCTCGCCCGCGCCCGCGAGGCGCTCGACCTCAACCCCGTCGAGGCCGCCCCCCACGCCGTCGCGGGCGACGCCCTGGTCGAGCTGGGCGACTACGACGCGGCGGCGCAGGCCTACGCGCGGCTGGCGGGGCTCAACGGACCGCGCGGCGCCGACAGCCGTGTGGCCTACCTGCGCTTCCTGCAGGGCGACGCGACCGGCGCGGTCAGCGCGATGCGCCGCGCGGTGGACGTCGTGGGTGCGGCGAGCCCGACCGGCGAGCCGACCGCCTGGACGCGCGCCCAGCTCGGCGACCTGCTGTTCCAGGCCGGCGATCTGGCCGGCGCCGACGCCGCCTACCGCGACGCGCTGGCCGCCGCGCCCGGCTATCATCGCGCCCTGGCCGGCGCGGCCCGCGTGCACGGCGCCCAGGGCCGGTACCGCGACGCGGCGGAGCGCTACCAGAAGGCGCTGGCCGTGATTCCCCTGCCCGAGTATGCCGCCGCCCTCGGCGACGTCTACACGCGGATGGGCCGCGGGCCGGACGCGAGCCGGCAGTACGCGCTGGTCGAGTACATCGGCCGCCTCAGTGCGCTGAACAAGGCCGTCTACAACCGCGAGCTGGCGCTCTTCTACGCCGACCACGACCTGCGGCTGCCCGAGGCGCTGGCGCTCGCCCGCGCGGAGCTGCAGGCGCGGCGCGACATCTATACTCAGGACGTGCTGGCCTGGGCGCTCTACAAGAACGGCCGCCCGCGCGAGGCCCTGGAGCCGATGACCCAGGCGCTGCGCCTCGGCACGCGCGACGCGCGCCTGCTCTTCCACGCCGGGATGATCCACCGCGCGCTCGGCGACGCCGACACCGCGCGCGACTACCTGGGCCGGGCGCTGGCGCTCAACGCGCGCTTCCACCTTCTGCACGCCGACGTCGCCGCCCGCGCGCTCGCCGATCTCGGCCGCGCGGGCGTCGGACGGCCATGAGCGCGCGCCGCGCGCCGCTCCTCGCGCTCGTCGGGGCCGTCCTGCTCGCCGCCGGGTCGGCCGACGCGCACCCGCTCGGCAACTTCAGCATCAGCCACTACGCGGCGATCGAGATCCAGGCCGACGCGATCCAGATCCGGTACCTGATCGACATGGCCGAGATCCCGACCTTCCAGGAGATCCAGGAGCGCGGCCTGGTGGCCGAGGCCGGACATCCGAGCGTCGCGCCGTGGCTGGCGCGCACGGCCGAGACGCTGGCGCGCGGCCTGCGCGTGGAGGTCGGCGGGCGACGCCTGCCGCTCACCGCCACCGCGCGGGAGATCATCTTCCCGCCGGGCGCGGGCGGCCTGCCCACGCTGAAGCTCGGCGTCGTGTATCGCGCTCCGCTCGGCGACACGCCGGCCGGGGCCCTCGAGCTCCGCTACGCGGACGAGAACTTCGGCGATCGAGCGGGCTGGAAGGAGATCGTCGTGCGGGCGGGCGCCGGGGTGACCCTCGCCAGCGCCACCGCGCCGGCCACCGACCGCAGCGGCCAGCTCTCCGACTACCCGGTCGATCTCATCAACAGCCCGCCCCAGGACCTCGCGGCACGCGCGACCTTCAGCCGCGAGATCGCCACGACCGCCACGGCCCCGCCAGCGCCGGCCCCGCCCGTCGACCTGCAGCCGAACCGGCAGGCGTCTTCTCCGAATGCGTTCGCCGACCTCATCGTCCGGCGGGAGCCCGGCGCCGGGATCGTCGTGGTGGCGCTGCTGGTGGCCGTGGCCCTCGGGGCCTTTCACGCGCTGGAGCCGGGACACGGCAAGACCGTGGTCGCCGCCTACCTGGTCGGCTCGCGGGGCACCGTGCGCCACGCGCTCATCCTCGGGCTCGTCGTGACGGCGTCGCACACCGCGGGGGTCTACCTGCTGGGCGGTGTGACGTTCTACGCCTCGCAGCACGTCGTTCCCGAGCGGCTCTATCCGTGGCTCAGCCTGGGCTCGGGGCTGACGATCGCGGTGCTGGGCGCGGTGATGTTCCTGCGCCGCTTCGCGGGCGAAGGCCACGGGCACGACCATGATCACCACGGGCATCATCATCACCACGGGCACCCGCCCGACCACGCCCATACGCACGACCGCGCGCATTCGCACACCGACGCGCACGACGGCCACGATCACGGCGATGCGCCCGTCTCGCTCCGCGCGCTCGTGGCGCTCGGCGTCAGCGGCGGCATCATCCCTTGCCCGGCGGCGCTCGTCGTCCTGCTCTCCGCGCTGTCGATGCAGCGGGTGGGCTTCGGCCTGGTACTGATCGTGGCGTTCAGCGTGGGGCTGGCCGCGGTGCTGGTGATCATCGGTGTGCTGATGGTGTACGCTGGCCGCCTCATGGCGCGCTTTCGTGAGGATGGTCCGTGGATCAGCCGCTGGTTGCCCCTGACCTCGTCCGCCGTCATGACCCTGCTGGGCCTCGGCATCGCGGGCCGGGCGATGGTCCCGTGGATACCTCGCTGATCGCGGCCCTCGGCCTCGGCTTCCTCCTCGGCGTGCGCCACGCCCTGGACGCCGATCACGTGGCCGCCATGTCGACGTTCATCAGCCAGGACCGCAGCGTGCTGCGCTCGTGCCTGCGCGGGACGTTCTGGGGTATCGGGCACACGGCGGCCCTGCTGGCGGCCGGCGTCGCGGTCGTCGCGTTCAAGCTGCAGATCTCGCCGGCGCTCGAGCAGGGCATCGAGCGCGTGGTGGGCCTGGTGCTCATCCTGCTCGGCGGACACGTGCTGCTGCGCACGCTCGGCGCCGTCAGCCTGCATCGGCACGAGCACTCGCACGGGGGCGTCCCCCACAGCCACGTGCACGTGCACGTGGGGGACGCCGACGAGCACCGCCACTTCCATCCCTGGCGCGGCGCGCCCCAGCCACTGCTCATGGGCCTGCTCCACGGCCTGGCCGGCAGCGGCGCCCTGATCCTCCTCGTGCTCACGACGATGCCGTCGCCGACCGCCGCCGTGCTCTACATCCTGGTGTTCGGCGTCGGCTCGACCGCCGGCATGCTGGTCCTCAGCGGACTGATCGGCGTGCCGTTCGCGCTCACGACCGGCGGCTCTCGAACCCTGGCGACCGCGCTCCAGCTCGTCGTGGGAGCCTCCAGCATCCTCGTCGGCCTCCTGATGCTACGCAGCATGGTCAGCAGCTAGGGAACCTGTCGCGATATCGAGGCGCGCCACGGCTACGCCGGGGCGTGCCGACCGTTGGGGGTTGGGGCCATCTCGGGGCCCCATGTCGATCAAGCCCGCCCCCATGCTTGACATACGGCGGAAGCCTCTCGTACTGTCGATTTCTCGATGTCGCAGATCGGGCCCTCGATCTCGATGAAGAACATGCGCTCGCGATGACCGGTGGATCCCCGATCGTCGCGCAGCTGCGCGAGATCCAGCGCGCGCACGGCTACATTCCGGTGGCTGCGCTGCGCGAGCTGTCCGAGCGGACCGGTGAGTACCTCTACAAGTTGCACGGCGTCATCAGCTTCTTCCCGCACTTCCGCTTGCAGCCGCCGCCGCCGGTCGAGGTGCTCGTCTGCGACGACCTCTCCTGCCACCTGCGGGGCGGCGCCGCGCTGCTGGCGGCCGCGCAAGAGCGCGCGCGCAACGCGGGGCCCGAGGGCACCGTCGTGCGCGCGGTGTCGTGCCTGGGCCGCTGCGACCGCGCGCCCGCCTGCGCCGTGAACGAGACGATCGTCTCGCGCGTGACCCTGGACACCCTCGCCGATCACATCGCCACCGCGGCGGCCGGCGAGCGCGTGGCCGGCGAGCACGTCGTCCGCGGCACGACGCCGCTCGCCGTCGACCCCTACGGCGACGGGCCGCGCTACGGCGCCGCCCGGGCGCTGGCCGCCAGCGGCGACGCCGCCGGCGTCATCGCGAGCCTCAAGGCGGCCGAGCTGCGCGGCATGGGCGGCGCCGGCTTCCGCGCCGGGCTCAAGTGGGAGTTCGTGCGCAACGCGGCCGGCGACGAGAAGTACATCGTGTGCAACGCCGACGAGAGCGAGCCGGGCACGTTCAAGGACCGGTTCCTCCTCGAGAACGTGCCCCACCTGCTCGTGGAGGGCATGCTCCTGGCCGGCCTCGTGACCGGCGCCCGGCTCGGCATCGTGTACATCCGCCACGAGTACGAGGGGCAGCTCGAGATCATCGAGCACGAGATCGCGGCGGCGCGGGCGGCCGGCGCGCTCGGCCCGAGCGTGTTCGGCTCCGGCCGCGCCTTCGAGCTGGAGACGTTCGTGAGCCCCGGCGGCTACATCTGCGGCGAGGAGTCGGCGCTGCTGGAGGCGCTGGAGGGCAAGCGGGGCGAGCCGCGCAACAAGCCGCCGTTCCCGGTCACCCACGGTCTGCACAACAAGCCGACGGTGATCAACAACGTCGAGACGTTCGCGATGGCGCCGGTCATCCTGGCTCGCGGCGCCGAGTGGTTCCGCGCCCAGGGCAAGGCGGGCGCCTCCGGGCTCAAGTTCGTGGGGATCAGCGGCGACGTGGTGCGGCCCGGCGTCTACGAGATCGGCATGGGCACGCCGGCCCGCGAGGTCATCTTCGACCGGGCCGGCGGCATGGCCGGCGGGCGTCCGCTCAAGGCGTGGGCGCCGTCGGGGCCCTCCTCCGGCTTCCTGCCGCCGTCGATGGTGGACGTGCCGCTCGACTTCGACTCGCTCGCCAAGGCCGGGTCCATGCTGGGCTCGGGCGCGCTGCTGGCGCTGTCCGACACGGCGTGCATGCTCGACATGGCGCTCAACGCCGTGCGGTTTTTCCGCAACGAGTCGTGCGGTAAGTGCGTGCCGTGCCGGGTCGGCTCGGCCAAGATGGTCGACGTCCTGTCCGACATCGCCGGCGGCCGCGGCCGGCCCGAGCACCTGGCGATGATCGACGACCTCTCGCACGCGCTGATCCAGACCTCCATCTGCGGGCTCGGCCAGGTCGTGCCGATGCCCATCCGCTCGGTGCTGACCCACTTCCGCGACGAGGTCGACGAGCACCTGCTCCATAAGCGGTGCCCGGCCCACGTCTGCCCCATGCTCGGCGCATGACGCCGGCGGCGACGGCCGTGAAGCTGACGATCGACGGCCGCGAGGTCACCGTCGAGCCCGGCACGACGATCTTCGACGCCGCCCGGCGGCTGGGGATCGACATCCCGACCCTGTGCCACGCGCAGCACCAGACGCCGGTAGGCGTCTGCCGGGTCTGCACCGTCGAGGTGAAGAACCACCGCGTGCTGGCGGCCTCCTGCGTGCGTCCGGTCGAGGAGGGCATGGAGGTCGCCACCGCCTCCGACGGCGTGCGCCGCGCGCGGCGCACGCTGGCCGAGCTCCTCCTGGCCGATCACCCCTCGCCGTGCGAGCGCCAGCAGACCACCGCCGACTGCGAGCTGGAGCGCCTGGGCGAGGTCTACGGCGCCGGCGCCCCCCGCTTCGCGGCCCGCGCGTGGCCGCGCGGCCTCGACGAGTCGTCGCTGTTCATCGCGGTCGACCACACCGCCTGCATCCTGTGCGACCGCTGCATCCGCGCGTGCACCGAGATCAAGCAGAACAACGTCATCGGCCGCGCGGGCAAGGGCTACGGGGCGGGGATCAGCTTCGACAACGACCTGCCGATGGCCATGTCGAGCTGCGTGGGCTGCGGCGAGTGCATGGTCACCTGCCCGACCGGCGCGCTGACCAACCGCAAGGTGCTGGACGTCGAGCTGCCGCCCGGCGAGGAGATGGGGGCCGAGGAGCTCAAGGCGCTGCCGATCTTCGCGCGGATGTCGGGCACGTTCCTCGACCTCAACCGTGGCGCCGTCGTGCGGCGGCGGGTGCGGGCCGGCGAGATCCTCTGCCGCGAGGGCGACTTCGGCTCGACGGCGTTCTACATCCTGAGCGGCAAGGTCGAGGTCTCGATCGCCACCCCGCTCGGCCACAGCGCCGCCCGCCGCACCGCGGGCAGCGGCCGCAAGGGCTTCTTCCGCATGCTCACCGAGCTGGTGAAGCGCCCGCCCGCCGAGGTCGCCGACGCCGCGCCGCGCTACATCCCCATCGACGCCACGGTGGACCTCGACCTCAGCAACCCGGTCGCCCAGCTCGGGCCCGGCGACCTCTTCGGCGAGATGACGTGTCTCAGCTTCTACCCGCGCTCGGCCACCGTGCGCGCGGTCGAGGAGACCGTCGTGCTGGAGCTGCTGCGCAACGTGCTCCAGATGCTCCAGAAGGACAAGGTCTTCAAGGCCGACCTCGACCGCCGCTACCGCGAGCGCGCGCTCGACACCCATCTGCGCACCGTCCCCGTGCTGTCCGGCCTCAGCGCCGCGTTCGTGACGCGCCTGCGCGACCGGGTCCACCTGGTCCGGTTCGAGCCGGGCCAGGACATCTGCAAGCAGGGCGAGGCCGCCGACAGCTTCTTCCTGATCCGCATCGGCTTCGTGAAGGTCACGCAGAACTTCCCCGGCGGCGACCTCGTGGTGCGCTATCTCACGCGCCCCGACTACTTCGGCGAGATCGGCCTGCTCGGCGAGGGCGTGCGGACGGCCACCTGCACCGCCCTCGATCACGTGGAGGTCGTGCGCATCGGCGCCGAGGACTTCCGCGACATGATGCGCGAGTTCCCGGACATCGAGGCCGCGATGTCGCGGGTGGCCCGCACGCGGATGCAGAGCGACGACCGCCGCCAGGACACGGTCAGCCCCCTCGCGCTCGACGACTTCCTCAGCCAGGGGCTGATGGAAGCGCAGAACCTGCTGGTGATCGACCTGGAGAAGTGCACGCGCTGCGACGTGTGCGTGCGGGCGTGCGCCGACGCCCACGAGGGCGTCACCCGCCTGGTGCGCGACGGCCTGCGCTACGACAAGTACCTGGTGGCGACGTCGTGCCGGTCGTGCCGCGACCCGCTCTGCATGGTCGGCTGCCCGGTCGGCTCGATCCGGCGCCATCCGGACTCGCTGGAGATCATCATCGAGGACTGGTGCATCGGCTGCGGCCTGTGCGCCACCCAGTGCCCCTACGGCAACATCAACCTGCATCCGTTCAAGGTCGTGGCCGAGGATCCCGAGCACCCCGGCGTGATGAAGGCCCAGGTGCGGGAGAAGGCGACCACCTGCGACCTGAGCCGCGACTACAAGGAGCCGGCGTGCGTGTACTCGTGCCCGCACGACGCCCTCAAGCGCATCGAGCCGGTGAAGTTCTTCGGGATCCAGACCTAGGCCGGGGGCCCGATGCTGATCGACTCGAGCCATCGCCGGTGGATCGCGGCCAGCATCCTCATCGTCCTCGTCGCCACGGCGTTCTACGTCCCCTACGTCCGCGGCGCGCTCAACGGTCCCAGCGGCGGCAGCGTGCACGGGCTCGTCTACGGGATCGTCGGCTTCGCGCTCATGATCTTCGCGGGCCTGCTGGGCGCCCGCCGCAAGGTGCCCACGTGGCGGATCGGCCGCGGCACGGTGTGGATGCGCGCGCACATCTGGCTGGGGCTGGTGAGCCTCCCGCTGATCCTCTTCCACGGCGGCTTCCGCTTCGGCGGCGCGCTCACCGCCGTGCTGATGGTCCTGTTCATCATCGTGTACGTCAGCGGCATCGTCGGCGTGCTCCTGCAGCAGGCGCTGCCGCGGCTGATGCTGACCCGGGTGCCGCTGGAGACGGTGTACGAGCAGATCGACTCGGTGGTGCTGCAGCTGCTGGCGGAGTCCGACGGGCTGGTCACCGCCGCCTGCGGCCCGCTGCCGGTCGCGACCCCCGAGGTGCCCGACGACCGGCGGGCCGGCGGCGGTGTGGGCACGGGCCGGCCGGGCCAGCCCCGCTCGAGCCCGCGTGGCCGTCCCGTCGCGCTGGCGCCGGTGCCGGAGAGCCGCGCGCTGCGCGAGACGTACCTGCGCGACATCCGTCCCTTCCTCGATCCGCAGAACGCGCCCAACGGGCTCCTCGGCACCTCGAGCCGCGCCGCCGGGCTCTTCCGCAATCTGAGGACGACGCTGCCCCTCCTGCTGCAGGAGACGGTCACCGAGCTGGAGGGCATCTGTGACGAGCGCCGGCAGCTCGCCGACCAGAAACGGCTGCACCACGTGATGCACGGCTGGCTGCTCGTCCACGTGCCGCTGTCCATGGCGCTGCTGCTGCTCGGCGCCGTGCACGCGGTGATCGCGCTGAGGTACTAGTGGCCGGGCCGGCGCGCTACTCGACGAAGATCCGGGCCAAGCGCATCGCGCTGCAGTACTTCCGGCGGATGCATCCGTTCCGCCGCTGGAAGCTGATCCTGTCGATCGCCGCGCCGGCGGTGGCGGCCCTGTGGGTCCTCGTCGCCGCCACCCGCGACGACCAGCGCATCTACCTCGGCGGTCCCGTGTCCACGGCCCACGCGATGTTCGAGAACGAGTGCCGGCTCTGCCACGGGCCCGGCCCCGCCGAGGGCACGCCGGTGAGCCAGGCCTCGCTGGCGGCGGCCGCGGCGGCGGCGCCGGCCGGCTACTTCCTGAACGTCGCCGACAAGTCCTGCACAGCCTGCCACGCCGGTCCCGTCCACCACGACAACGAGACGTTCACCCCGCGCTGCGCGAGCTGCCACGTCGAGCACGTCGGCCGGTCGGTGCTGGTGCAGATCGCCGACAGCCACTGCGTGCAGTGCCACCGAAATCTCGAGACCAAGGACGGCAAGCCGCCGGCGTTCCACCGCACCATCCCCACGCTGGGCCGGCATCCGGAGTTCGCGGTCACGGTGCGGGAGAACGACAAGGTCGCGCGGGTGCGGCTGGACCAGGCGGCCGAACTGCGCGACACCGCGCAGATGAAGCTCAACCACACCAAGCACCTCAAGGTGAACCTCAAGGGCGTGGAGGATCTGGACAAGCAGCGCGGGGCGAGCTCGCTCGTCAAGGTGAAGGACGGTGCTCGGATCGCCTGCACGTTC
>JBGPZN010000598.1:0-2240 GCA_041493815.1 Methylomirabilia bacterium | reverse complement strand
GGACGCATCGCCGGGATCGGCGTGGCGACCTACGTCGAGCCGAACACGTACGGCTCCGAGTTCTACAAGACGGCCGGCATCCCCGGATCGGGCCACGATGCCGCGATCGTCCGGATCGAGCCGAGCGGCGCCGTCTCGGCCCAGGTCGGCATCGTCAGTCAGGGCCAGGGGCATCTGACGACGGTCGCCCAGGTGCTGGCCGACGAGCTGGCGGTGCCGATCGAGAAGGTCCGGGTCCAGGCTGGCGACACGGCCGCCGCGCCGTACGGCATGGGCACGCGCGGCAGCCGGGGCGGCGTGGTGAGCGCCGGGGCGGCGCTCGGGGCGGCGCGTATCTTGAAACAGAAGCTGTTGCGGATCGCGGCGCATCTCCTGGAGGCGCCGCTCGAGGACCTAGAAATCGCCGACGGGTGGGTCCGCGTGCGCGGGGCGCCGGCATCAGGCGTCACGGTCGCGCAGCTCGCCCAGAAGGCGTACTTCGCCCCGACGGAGCTGCCGCCGGGGATGGAGCCGGGACTGGAGGCGACGCACGCGTTCGACCCGCCGGCCCTGACCTTCTCGAGCGGGACCCACATCTGCCAGGTCGAGATCGACCCCGAGACCGGCCGCCTGACGATCCCGCGCTACACGATCGTCGAGGACTGCGGGCGGATGGTGAACCCGCGCGTCGTCGAGGGGCAGCTTCATGGCGCGACGGCCCAGGGCCTCGGCGGCGCGCTGTTCGAGGAGGTCGTCTACGACGCCGACGGGCAGAACTGTAGCGCGACGTTCATGGACTACGCGATGCCCACGGCCGCGCGGCTGCCGTCGTTCGAGGTCGAGCACATCGAGCGGCCGGACCCGAGCACACCGCTCGGCATCAAGGGAATGGCAGAGGGCGGCGTGCTGGGCGCCTCGGCGGCGATCTCGAACGCCGTCGCCGACGCGCTGGCGCCGCTCGGCGTCGACGCCGGCCGTCAGCCGTTCACCGCGCGCCGGCTCGCGGAGGCGCTCCGCTCCGCGCGCCGCTGACCCGGCCTGCTTGACATGACCGCCACCGACCTCTGCTTCACACCCGCCGTCGAGCTGGCGGAGCTGATTCACCGCCGCGCGCTATCGCCGGTCGAGATCACCCGCGCGGTGCTGGGGCGAATCGAGCGGCTGAACGCGGGCCTCGGCGCCTACGTGATGGTCCACGCCGAGCGAGCGTTGGAACAGGCCCGTCAAGCCGAGCAGTCGGTGATGGCCGGCCAGCCGCTCGGCCCGCTCCACGGCATCCCGGTCTCGATCAAGGACAACCTCTGGACGGCCGGCGACCGCACCACCTCCGGCTCGCGCCTGCTGGCGGAGTTCGTCGCGCCGGAGGACACGCCGAGCGTGGCGGGCCTGCGCGCGGCCGGCGCGATCTTCGTCGGCCGGACCAACCTGCCGGAGTTCGCCTGGCGCGGCTCCACCGACAACCGGCTATTCGGCGAGTCGCGCAACCCCTGGGATCTGACGCGCACGCCCGGCGGGTCGACGGGCGGCGGAGCGGCAGCGGTGGCGGCCGGGCTGGGGCCGCTGGCGCTCGGCTCCGACGGGGCCGGCTCGATCCGCATCCCGGCGAGCTTCTGCGGGCTCGTCGGTCTGAAGCCGACGTTCGGGCGGGTGCCGATGTTCCCAGCCGCGGGGGGCAACGAGCTGGTCGCCCACGTCTGTCCGCTCGCCCGGACCGTGCGTGGCGTGGCGCTGATGATGAACGTGATCGCCCGTTACGACCGGCGCGACCCGTTCGCATTGCCCGACGATGGCGTGGATTACCTGACCGCCTGCGACGGACCCCTCGTCGGGGCGCACGGTGGTGCGTCCATCCGGGTCGCGTGGTCAGCGAACCTCGGCTTCGCCCCCGTCGAAACCGAGACGCGGGAGATCGCCGAGGCCGCTGCGCGCGCCTTCGCGGAGGTGGGCCTGGAAGTGGAGGAGGCCAGCCCGGATCTGGGCGATCCGAGCTTCATCCTGCAAGCGCTGTACGGCGGCGCTCAAGCTGGCGCCCACGCCGCTCGCCCGCCGGAACAGAAGGCGCAGATGGACCCGGAGCTGGTGGCGTACGCCGAAGCCTCGGCCGGGCTGACCGTGGTGGCGTATCTCAAGGCGGTGGCCGCGCGCCAGGCGATGGTGGACGCGCTGCGGCGGTTCTTCGAGCGCTACGACCTGCTGCTCACCCCCACCCTCTGCCTGCCGGCCTTCCCGCTTGGCCTTGTCGGCCCCCGCGAGGTGGCCGG
>JBGPZN010000009.1:0-19096 GCA_041493815.1 Methylomirabilia bacterium | reverse complement strand
ATCCGCGTATCCGAGATCGAGGAGCAGGGGCTCAGGATCGACGATGTCGCGGCGCTGCCCGGCGCCCTCAGCGACCCCTCGTGGCGGCTCGAATCGGTAGCGCTCGAGGTCGAGGCCGACGGCACCGAGGTGTTCGTGCGCGGCCGGCTGGGGGCGACGGTGCCGCTCACGTGCGGCCGGTGCCTCGAGCCGTTCGCCGCCCGTGTCGACGCCGCGGTGGACGTGCGGCTGATGCCGCGCCCGTCCGGGGCCGACAGCATCAAGCTGGGCGCCGACGATCTGGACGTGGACTTCTACACCAACGACGAGCTCGACCTGGCCCGGCTGGTGGAGAACGAGACCACGCTGGCGCTGCCGATGAAGCCCCTGTGCCGGCCGGATTGCCGTGGCCTGTGTGTCGTGTGCGGAGCGAACCGCAACGTCGTGGCGTGCACCTGCGCGCAGCGCCCGCCCGACCCGCGGCTGGCCGCCCTGCGCGACCTGGCCGCCCGGCAGACCAACTGAGAGCCCCCGGCCCGATAGAAAGGACGTTCCACGATGCCGCTGCCGAAACGACGCCATTCCCGGGCGCGCGGGCGCAAGCGCCGTACGCACTACAAGCTGGCCGCCCCGACGCGCGCGGTGTGCCCGCAGTGCCGGGAGAGCAAGCAGCCCCATCGCATCTGTCCGCACTGCGGATACTACAAGGGTCGCGAAGTCCTCTCCGTCGAAACGGCGTAACGCCGCCCCGCCCCGTCCGGGTGGCCGCGAGCGACGCGAGCCGGTGAACGCATGAAGATCGCCGTTGACGCCATGGGCGGCGACCACGGCCCCGCCGTCGTCGTCGAGGGCGCGGTCGCCGCGGTGCGTGAGTTCGGCGTCTCCGCCGTCCTCGTGGGCGATCGCGGGGCGGTCGACGTCGAGATCCGGCGTCTGGGCGCCGAGTCCCTCGGCCTCGAGGTCCGCCACGCCTCCGAGGTGGTGGGCATGGCCGAGAGCCCCTCGCTGGCGCTGCGGCGCAAGCGCGACTCCTCGCTGCGTGTCGCCGCCGAGCTGGTTCGCGACGGCAAGGCGGCGGCCTTCATCTCGGCCGGCAACACCGGCGCCGCCCTGGCCATTTCGATGTTCGTCATCGGCGTGCTGCGCGGGATCGACCGTCCGGCCATCGCCGCGGTGCTGCCGAGCCTGCGCGGCTTCACCGTGCTCATCGACGCCGGCGCCAACGTCACGCCCAAGCCCTGGCACCTCTTCCAGTTCGCGATCATGGGCCACGTCTACGCGCGCGACATCCTGGGGCTGGAGCGGCCGCGGGTCGGGCTCCTGTCGGTGGGCGAGGAAGAGGGCAAGGGTAACGACCTGACGCGGGAGTCCTACGACCTGCTCAAGGAGTCGCGGCTCAACTTCATCGGCAACATCGAGGGGCGCGACATCTACAACGGCAACTGCGACGTCATCGTCACCGATGGCTTCACCGGCAATGTCGCGCTCAAGATCTCCGAGAGCCTGGCCGAGATGGTCGGCGCCATGATCAAGGAAGAGCTGACGCGCGACCTGCGGTCCAAGGTCGGAGCGAAGCTGGCGGTGCCGGCGTTCGCCCGTTTCCGCAAGCGCGTGGACTACACGGAGATGGGCGGGGCCCCGCTGCTCGGCATCGACGGGGCCGCCATCATCTGCCACGGGGCGTCGCCGGTGAAGGCCATCAAGAACGCCGTGCGGGTGGCGGCGGAGTGGGCCAAGGCCGGCCTCAACGAGCACATCAAGGCCGCGCTGGAAGCGGAGATCGCCCGCGGCGGGCGGGAAGGGGGCCGGGAATGACGCGCGCCAAGATCATCGGCGTGGGCGCCTACGCGCCCAAGCGGGTGCTGACCAACGCCGACCTCGAGAAGATGGTGGCCACCAGCGACGAGTGGATCGTCCGGCGCACCGGCATCCGCGAGCGCCACATCGTCGACGAGAGCGAGGCGACGAGCGACCTGGCCGTCAAGGCCGCCCAGCAGGCGCTGGAGCGCGCCAACCTGGTGCCGGAGGACATCGAGTTCATCGCCGTCGGCACCACCACGCCCGACATGATCTTCCCGTCGGTCGGCAACATCGTCCAGCACCGGCTCGGCTGCCGCCGCGCCGGCTCCGTCGACCTGCTGGCCGCCTGCGCGGGCTCGGTCTACAGCCTGGCCACCGGTGCCCAGTTCATCCAGACCGGCAAGTACCGACGCGTGCTCTGCATCGGCGCCGAGACGCTCTCGAAGATCACCGACTTCACCGATCGCGGCACCTGCGTCCTGCTCGCCGACGCCGCCGGCGCCGCCGTGCTGGAGGGCACGGAGGAGGACCGCGGCATCATCGACGTCGATCTCTACTCCGACGGACAGTACTGGGAGCTGCTCTACATGCCGGGCGGCGGCTCCCGCCACCCGGCCACCGCCGAGACGGTCGCCAAGCGCATGCACTTCGCCAAGATGAAGGGCAACGAGGTCTACAAGGTCGCCGTGCGGATGTTCGCTGATTGTGCGGAGCGGATCCTCTCGCGCAACGGCTTCACGGCCGACGACGTGAGCCTGTTCATCCCGCATCAGGCGAACCTCCGGATCATCGAGGCCGCCTGCAAGCGCGTGAAGCTGCCGATGGAGCGCGTGTTCGTCAACGTGGACCGCTACGGCAACACCGGCGCCGCCTCCGTCTACGTCGCGCTGGAGGAAGCCCTGGCCGCCGGTCGCATCAAGCGCGGCGACCTCGTCCTGATGGCCGCCTTCGGCGGAGGCTTCGCCTGGGGCGCCGTGTTGATGCGCTGGTAGCGGCTGATCGCCAGACCGTGGCCACCCTGACCATCGTCGCGGGCGTTGAGCGGAGCCGGCACCCTTCTATGCCAGCCCACCCACGCCCGTACGCGAGTAAGCGCCACCCGCTACAACAGAACGCCAGTACGGACGCGTCGTGTCCATGACCATCGCCTTCATCTTCCCCGGGCAAGGTTCTCAGGCTGTCGGCATGGGCCGCGCGTTCAGCGAGACGTCCGGTGCGGCCAAGCGCGTGTTCGAAGAGGCCAACGACGCGCTCGGGTTCGACCTGCGGCGCGTGATGTTCGAGGGCCCCGACGCCGAGCTGGCGCTCACCGCCAACACGCAGCCGGCCGTGCTCACGGCGAGCGTGGCGGCCGCCGCCGCCTGCGCCGAGCGCGGCCTCACGCCGGGGCTGGCCGCCGGTCACAGCCTCGGCGAGTACTCGGCGCTGGTCGTCGCCGGCGCGCTGGCGCTGGCCGACGCCGTGCGCGTGGTGCGCCGGCGCGGTGAGCTCATGCAGGAGGCGGTCCCCGTGGGCACCGGCGCGATGGCGGCGATCATGGGTGTCGCCGCGGGCGTCGTCGAGCAGGTGTGCGCCGACGCCGCGCAGGGCGAGGTGGTCGAGATCGCCAACGTGAACTCGGAGCTGCAGATCGTCATCGCCGGGCACCGGACCGCCGTCGAGCGGGCGGTGGCGCTGGCCAAGGAGCGCGGCGGCCGCAAGAGCGTGCTGCTGCCGGTCAGCGCGCCCTTTCACTGCGCGCTCATGACGCCGGCGGCCGAGGGGCTGGCGGCGGCGCTGGCCGGGGTGAAGGTGAGCGATCCGGCAATCCCGGTCGTGCGTAACGTCGACGGCAGCGTCACCCGGCGCGCGGCCGACGTCGTGCCGTTGCTGCTGCGGCAGGTGGCGAGTCCGGTGCGGTGGACCGACTGCGTGCAGCGTCTCGCCGCCGAGGGCGCCTCCGCGTTCGTCGAGGTGGGACCGGGTCGCGTCCTGAGCGGACTGGTCAAGCGCATCGTCGAGGACGCGCGCACCGCCGCCGTCGAGGATCCGCCCGGTCTCGACAAGGCGCTGGCCGCGCTGGCGCCGCCGTGACGACGCGGCCGCTGGACGGCAGGACGGCGATCGTCACCGGCGGCACGCGCGGGATCGGCGCCGCCATCGCCGCCTTGCTGGCAGAGCACGGAGCGGCCGTGGTAGTCTCTGGCCGCGACGCGGCCCGCCTGCAGAAAGCCGTGGAGGAGCTGGAGGAGCGCGGAGCCTCGGTGCACGGCGTCGTGGCTGACGCGGCCAAGCGCGAGGACGCCGATCGGCTCGTGGAGGCGGCCAAGGAGCGCTACGGGCGGCTGGACCTCCTCGTGAACAACGCCGGCATCACGCGCGATGGGCTGCTGATCCGCATGAAGGATGAGGACTGGGACCGCGTCATGGAGGTCAACCTGCGCGGTGCGTTCCTGATGACCCGGGCGGCCGCCAAGCTGATGGTCCGGCAGCGGAGCGGGCGCATCATCAATATCGCCTCCACCGCCGGCGCCATGGGCAATCCCGGCCAGGTGAACTATTCGGCGGCCAAGGCCGGACTCATCGGGTTCACGAAGGCGACCGCGCGCGAGCTGGCGCACTGGGGCATCCTCGTGAACGCCGTGGCGCCGGGGTTGATCGAGACCGACATGGCGGCGGCGATTCCGGCGGCGTCCCGGGAGGCCCTGCTGGCGCAGGTGCCGCTCAAGCGGATCGGCTCGGCCCGCGAGGTGGCCGAGATGGTAGGATTCCTGGCCGGCGACGGGGCCGCCTATGTAACGGGGCAGGTCTTCCACGTCAATGGCGGCCTCTACATGTAGGGAACCACTTCTTCGGGAGGTGACGGGTTCATGGCGAAGTCAGTCGAGGAGAAGGTGAAGGAGATCATCGTCGAGCAGCTCGGAGTGGACGAGGAAGACGTCAATCCGAACGCGAAGTTCATCGAGGACCTGGGCGCCGACTCCCTCGATACGGTCGAGCTCGTCATGGCCCTGGAGGAGCACTTCGACATCCAGATCCCCGACGAAGAGGCCGAGAAGATCGTGACGGTCGGCGACGCCGTCCAGTACATCAAGGAGAACTCGTAGGCTCGTGGAGCCGCGGCGCGTCGTCCTCACGGGCCTCGGAGCGCTCACGCCGGTGGGCAACACCACCGAGGAGTTCTGGTCCGCCCTCAAGCAGGGCAAGTCCGGCATCGGACCGATCACCCGATTCGACGCCACCGGCTACCCGACCCGGATTGCCGGCGAGGTCCGCGGCTTCGACGAGGGCAAGTACGTCGACAGGAAGGAAGCGCGGCGGCTCGATCCGTACCTCAAGTACGCCATCGCCACCAGCGTCATGGCGGTGGAGGACGCCGCGCTCGACCTCGCCAAGGTGGACGGCACCCGCTTCGGCGTGCTCATCGGCTCCGGTATCGGCGGCATCACCACGCTGATCGAGGGCGAGGACGTCCGCCGGACCAAGGGCGTCGACCGGGTCTCGCCCTTCGTGATCCCGATGCTCATCGTCAACATGGCCGCGGGCCTGGTCTCGATGCGCTTCGGGGCCAGGGGGCCGAACTCCTCGGTCGTCACCGCCTGCGCCACCGGCAATCACGCGATCGGCGACGCCTATCGGATCATCGAGCGCGGCGACGCCGACATCATGATCGCGGGCGGGGCGGAGGCGATGATCGTGCCGCTGACCATCGCCGGCTTCTGCTCGATGAAGGCGATGTCCACGCGCAACGACGAGCCGGAGAAGGCCTCCCGCCCGTTCGACGCCGGCCGGGACGGCTTCGTGTGCGGCGAGGGGGCCGGCATCGTCGTGCTGGAGGCGCTCGAACACGCCGTCCGCCGCGACGCGCGTATCTACGGCGAGATCGTCGGCTACGGGATGACCGGGGACGCCCACCACATGACCGCGCCCGATCCCGAGGGGGACGGCGCCACCCGGGCCATGCAGCTGGCGCTGGCCGGCGCCGGCATCGAGCCCGGCGCCGTCGGCTACGTCAACGCCCACGGCACCTCCACGCCGTACAACGACAAGTTCGAGACGATTGCCATCAAGCGCGTCTTCGGCGAGCACGCGCGCAAGCTGGCGGTGTCCTCGACCAAGTCGATGACCGGCCACCTGCTGGGCGCCGCCGGCGGCATCGAGGCCATCGCCACCACGCTGGCGATCTACCACGGCCTGCTGCCGCCCACGATCAACTACGACACGCCCGACCCCGAGTGCGATCTCGACTACGTGCCGAACCAGGCGCGCAAGGTCGACGTCGAGTACGCGCTGTCCAACGCGTTCGGCTTCGGCGGCACGAACGCGACGCTCGCCTTCCGTCGCTACCGCGGCTGATCCGCTCGCCGCGCTCGAGGGCCGGCTCGGCCACCGCTTCGCCGGCCGCGCGCTCCTGACGCGCGCCCTCACCCACGCCTCCTACGCGGCCGAGCACGCGGACGCCGACTCTCAGGATGTCCTGGCGTTCCTCGGCGACGCCGCGCTGGGGCTGGTGGTGGCCGAGCGCCTCGTGCGCGCGGAGCCGGCGGCGCCGGTCGGGCGGCTGACGCCGCGGCGGGCCGCGCTCGTCGCCGACGAGGCGCTCGCCCCGTGGGCGGCGACGCTCGACCTCGGCCCGCTGCTGCGCCTGGGCCGCGGTGCCGAGCAGACGGGCGGCCGCACCACCGCCTCGATCCTGGCCACGACCCTCGAGGCCATCCTCGGCGCGCTCTACCTCGACGGCGGCCTCGCCGCGGTGCGCGCCGTGGTGGGGAGGCTGGCCGCCTGGCCACGCGACGCGTGATAGGCTGACGTCATGCGGTTCTGGCCCTTCCGTCGGCGCTCGGCCGTCGTGCCGCTGGCCTCCGAGGACCTCCTGGTGACCGAGGAGCGGCTGCGCCACGCCGCCGAGGACGTGCTGGTCGTCCACGAGCGGCAGATCCGCGGCGGCGTCATCCTGTTCCGCGGCGCCCTGCGCGTCGACGCCGCCCGCGCGCTCCAGACGCTCCTGGCCCGCTTCGCGCCGCTCGGCTATACGCCATTCCTGCAACCCGAGGGCGGCGGCGTGACGGTGCAGGCGTGGCCGCTCGGCGACATGACGCAGCCGGCGCGGCCGGTCCTGGCGCTGACGCTGTTCGCGCTCACCGTCGTGTCGACGTTCGTCGCCGGCGCCTCCTTCTTCGTCGGCTCGGAGACGTTCGACGCCTACCGCGCGTTGCCGTTCCCCGGCTGGCTGGTGAGCGGCGCGCCGTTCGCCGTTACCCTGCTGGCGATCCTCGGCGTCCACGAGTTCGGCCACTACTTCACGGCGCGCTACTACGGCGCCGCCGTGAGCCTGCCCTACTTCATCCCGGCGCCGATGCTGTTCGGCACCTTCGGGGCCATCATCCGCATGCGCTCGCCGGCCCGCGACCGCAACGCGCTGTTCGACATCGCCGCCGCCGGCCCGCTGGCGGGCCTGCTCGTCGCCATTCCCGCGCTGATCCTCGGTCTGATGTGGTCGCGGGTGGTGCCCGCCACCGGCGACGCCAGCTTCGGCGGCTTCGGCTACTCGCTCTTCACGCGGCTGTTCGTCTACCTGCGCTTCGGCCCCGTGGACGGCATGGCGGTGGTGACGCACCCGATGGCCGACGCCGCCTGGGTCGGCTGCTTCGTCACCGCGCTGAACCTGTTCCCGGTGGGGCAGCTCGACGGTGGGCGCATCGCCTACGCGCTGTCGGCGCGGAGGCACCGTGTCCTCGGCGTGACCACCTGGGTGGTGTTGCTCGCGCTGGGCGCGCTGACGGGCTCGGTGAACTGGTTCGTGTGGGCGGCGCTGCTCTTCCTCGTGGTGGGCTTCGACCACGGGCCACCGCTCGACGGTCTCACGCCGCTCACGCCGGCCCGCCGGGTGCTCGGCGTCGCCTGCCTGCTCCTGTCGGTCCTGCTGATCCCGCCGATCCCGATCTAATCCCGCGCGCGCGTGGATGGCACGCGCCGCGACCTTGCGCTACTATCCGCCCCATGCCCGGTCGCCTCGATCGCCGGACCCTCGAAGCGCTCGTGAGGAAAGGCGACGTCGACACGGTCCTGACCGTGTTCCCCGACGGCTACGCCCGACTCATGGGCAAGCGCCTCACCGCCCGGCACTTCCTCGAGCAGGCCGTGGACGACGGCGTGCACGCGTGCATCTACCTCTTCACGGTCGACATGGAGATGGAGCCGCTGCCCGGCTTCACGCTCACCTCATGGGAGCGCGGCTACGGCGACATGAAGATGGTGCCGGACCTCGGCACGCTGCGGCTCATCCCGTGGCTGCCGAAGACGGCGCTCGTCTTCTGCGACGTCTACACCGAGGCAGGCGACCCGGTCGAGGAAGCGCCGCGCTGGGTGCTCAAGCGCCAGCTGGCGCGCGCGGCCGCCCAGGGCTACGTCGTGAAGACGGCCGCCGAGCTGGAGCTCTACTGCTTCCGCGAGACCTTCGAGCAGGCGCGGGCGAAGCGCTACCACGACCTGACGCCGGTCTCGGCGTACCTCGAGGACTACCACATCTTGCAGACGACGAAGGAGGAGCCGCTCGTGCGCGCCATCCGCAACGGGATGGAGGCCGCCGGCGTTCCCGTGGAGACGTCCAAGGGCGAGTGGGGCCGCGGCCAGGAGGAGATCAACCTCGTGTACGCCGAGGCGCTCGAGATGGCCGACCGCACCGTGCTCTACAAGCACGGCGCCAAGGAGATCGCCCATCTGCAGGGGTGCTCGCTGACGTTCATGGCGAAGTACGACATGGGCGCGGCGGGCTCGTCGTTCCATCTGCACTCGTCGTTGTGGGACCGCGCCGGCCGCAAGCCGCTCTTCGCCGGGGGCAAGGGCCACCGCCAGGCTCCCCCGCTGTTCGGGCAGTGGCTGGCCGGGCAGATGGCGATGGCGCGCGAGCTGGCGTACTTCTACGCGCCGGGCGTCAACTCCTACAAGCGCTACCAGGCCGGCTCCTTCGCGCCGACGCGTGTCGTTGCCGGCTGGGACAACCGCACGTGCGGCTTTCGCCTGTGCGGCGAGGGCGCGTCGTTGCGCGTCGAGAACCGCATCCCGGGCGCCGACGCCAACCCCTACCTCGCCTTTGCGGCGACCATCGCCGCCGGCCTTCACGGCATCGCAAGCCGGCTGAAGGCGCCGAAGCGGTACGAGGGCAACGCCTACGAGGACGCCACGCTGCCCCAGGTGCCGAAGACGCTGCGGGAGGCGATCGGCGAGCTGGAGCGCTCCAAGGTCGCCCGAGCCGCGCTCGGCGACCGGGTCGTCGACCACTATCTGCACACTGCCAGACTGGAGCAACAGGCATTCGATCAGTCAGTTACAGACTGGGAGCTCATGCGTAACTTCGAGAGGATTTGATGTCCGATCGGCTGAAGGGCAAGGTGGCGTTCATCACGGGCGCTGGCGCGGGGATAGGGCGCGAAGCTTCGGTTCTGTTCGCCGAGGAAGGCGCGCGCGTCGTCGTCGCCGACATCGATGGCAGGGCGGCCGGCGAGACGGTCGCGCTCGTCGAGAAGGCGGGCGGCCAGGCGCTGGCGGTCACCGGCGACGTGGCGCTGGAGGCCGACGTCAAGCGCATGATCGAGGAGGGGGTCCGGCGGTTCGGCGCCCTGCAGGTCCTCTACAACAACGCCGGCGTGCTGTGGAAGGACCGCGACCGCTCGGTGCTGGAGACGGACGACAGGTGGTGGGATCGGGTCATGGCCATCAATCTCAAGTCCGTCTTCTGGGTGACCAAGTACGGGATTCCCCATCTGCGCACGGCCGGCGGCGGCTCCATCGTCATGATGGGCTCGGTGTCCGCGCTGGCGGGCTTCACGCGCGCCCAGGACGCCTACACGGCGGCCAAGGGCGGGCTGATCTCGCTGACGAAGTCGCTGGCCGTCCAGTTCGCGAAGGACCAGATCCGCTGCAACGTGATCCACCCCGGCATCGTGGACACGCCGCTGCAGGCCCCCTATCTCACCGAGGCGATCCGCAAGGAGTTCCAGACCGGCATCCCGCTCGGCCGCATCGCCCACCCGCGAGAGATCGCCTACGTCGCCCTCTTCCTGGCCAGCGACGAGTCGTCGTTCATGACCGGCGCCGAACTCGTGGTCGATGGCGGCTTCACGGCCGGCTGAGGGGATGACGCTGCTGCTGCTGGCGGCGTTCACCGCGTGGCCGGTCGCCGCGGTGGCCGCGTACGGCCTGCTGGCGCCGGTGGCCTGGCCGTTGCGCATCGCCTTCGCGACGCTGGCCGTGGCCGTGACATCCACGCTCTTGACGCTCGTCCCCGCGGGGCTCATCGCCTATGCCTTGACGCGCGTCGGTGTGCCAGGCCGTGAGCTTGTGTGGCGCATCGTTCGGCTCGGCGCGCTGATACCGCCCTTCATCGCCCCGCTCGCCCTGCTGCTCCTCGTCGGCCCGGGCGGTATCCTGGTGCCCGGCGGATCGCTCACCGGCTTCGGCGCCATCGTCGTCGGGCAGGCGCTCGCGTTCCTGCCCGCCGCCGTGACGCTCCTGGTCCGCGCGCTGGTCGGCATCCCCGTGGAGCTCGAGCAAGCGGCCGAGGTGCTGGGGGCGCGCCGGCGTACCGCGATCCGTCGCGTCACGCTACGGCTCGCGGGCCCGGACGTGCTCCGCGCGGCACTCGTGGTGCTCGGCTTCTGCCTGGCCGACGTGGCCGGCCCGCTGCTTCTCGGTGGCGATCACCTGGTGCTGGCAACGGCGATCGTCGGCACCGCCGCGGAGGCGACCACCGCAGCCCGGGCGGCGGTGACGCTGGGGGCGCTCGCCGCCACCGTCGCGCTCGTCGGGGGCACCTGGCGATATGCCGGTGTCGCGGCCACGGGCTGGCCCGCGTTACCGCGACTCGATCGTGGCGCCGCGCCGGCCGCGCGCTGGTCGCTGGGCGTGGTGGTGTGGACGATCACCGCGGCGCTCGCGGCGCTGTGGGTGCTGGTCCCGCTCGGCTCGCTCGGGCACTGGAGCGTCCTGGCCGGCGCGGCCGGCGTCGCGGCGCTCCGCAACAGCGTCCTGCTCGGCCTGGGCGCCGCCCTGGCGGGGACGGCGCTGGCGCTGGCCACCGCCTGGATCGTCGAGCGCTCGCGCGCGGGGGCGGCAGGCGCCGTCGACGCGCTCGCGCGGTTGCCGATCGCGATCCCCGGCGTCGTGGCGGGTGTCGGCTACGCGCTCGTGTTCGGCGCAGCACCCGGCCCGCTCGGCGGCGCGCTGCTCGTCCTGATCCCGATCGTGGCGTGCTGGGAGCTGCCCGGGACCTCCCGGGTCGCGCGGGCCATGCTCGTCCGCCTCGACCGGTCCGTCGAGGACGCGGCCGTCAGCCTGGGGGCGACCGGCGTCACCACGCTCACGCGCATCGTCGCACCGGCGCTGCGACCGGTCACCGGCCGGATCTTCGCCGATCTGTTCGCCGGCGGCGTGCTGGCGGTCGGCACCGTCATCGTCCTGGCCGGCTCCGGGCTCGGCCTGGGCGCGATCACGATGCTCACGCTCGCCGCGGCCGGCGCGATCGGCGCCGCCTGTGCGATCGCCACCTCGCTGCTCGCCCTCGCGGGCGCGGCCCTGCTGCTCGGCCGGGCGATCGCCGGCGGGTGACGGTCCAGGCCGGCGTCACCGCCACCACCAGCCGGTGAGACCGTCATGAGCGACTCCGCCCGCGTCGTGGTCGTCGGCGGCGGCATCGCCGGCGTCAGCGTCGCCTATCACCTGGCCGCGCTCGGCTGGCGCGACGTGGTGCTGCTCGAGCGTCACTCGCTCACGTGTGGCACCACCTGGCACGCCGCGGGCCTCGTCGGCCGCCTGCGTGGCTCGCGCACCGCCAGCCGCCTCGTGCAGTACAGCGCCGAGCTGTACGCGCGCCTGCATGAAGAGACCGGCCACGCCACCGGCTGGCGGCGATGCGGCAGCCTCATCGTGGCCCGCACGACGGAGCGGCTGATCCAGCTGCGGCGCAGCGTCGCGCTCGGGCGGGCGGTCGGCATCGACGCGCACGTGATCGACGCGAGCGAGGTCGCGCGCCACTGGCCGCTCTGCCGCACCGACGACCTGACCGGCGCGATGCTCATCCCCGACGACGGCCGCGTCATCCCGGCCGACGTCACCCAGGCGCTCACGGCCGGCGCCCGGGCCGGCGGCGTGCGCATCCGCGAGGGCGTCACGGTGAGGGGCGTTGTCGTCCGTCACGGCGCCGTGACCGGGGTCGAGACGTCGGGCGGCGAGATCGCCTGCGAGGTTGTCGTCAACTGCGCGGGCATGTGGGCGCGGGCGCTGGCGGCGGCCAGCGGCGTGGTCGTGCCGCTGTGGCCGGTCGAGCACTTCTACGCCGTCACCCGCCCGCTGGCCGGCGTGACGCCGGAGCTGCCCGTGCTGCGCGACCTCGACGGCTGCGTGTACGTGCGCGAGGAGGTCGGCGGCCTGCTCTTCGGCGGCTTCGAGCCCGTCGCCAAGCCGTGGATGGCGGACCCGATTCCGGCCGAGTTCGTGTTCTCGCTGCTGAAGGAGGACGGGCTTCAGTTCGAGGTGCTGATGCAGGGCGCGCTGGAGCGCATTCCCGCGCTCGAGTCGGCCGAGGTCCAGCTCCTGCTCAACGGGCCGGAGAGCTTCACGCCCGACGGCAACTTCATTCTCGGCGAGGCGCCGGGACTGCGCGGGTACTTCGTCGCCGCCGGCTTCAACTCGGGGGGCATCGCCGGCGGCGGCGGGGCCGGCCGCGCGCTGGCGGAGTGGATCGTGACCGGCGCGCCCACGATGGACCTGACCGCCTACGATCCGCGCCGGTTCCTGCCGGGCCACGCCGAGCCCGAGTTTCTGGCGGCGCGGATGCGCGAGGCTCCCGGCCTGCACTATGCGACCGCGTGGCCGAACCGCGAGCCCGAGACCGGACGCGATCTGCTCCGCTCGCCGCTGCACGCGCGGCTGGCCGCGCGGGGCGCGTGCTTCGGCGCCAAGATGGGCTGGGAGCGCGTCAACTGGCTGGCGCCGCCCGGGGTGCCGCCGCGCACGCAGTACGCCTTCGGGCGCCAGAACTGGTTCGCCCACGTCGCGCACGAGCATCGCGCCGCCCGCGAGAGCGTCGCGCTGTTCGACCAGACGTCCTTCGGCAAGCTCCACCTCGAGGGCCCCGACGCCGGTGCCCTGCTCGGCCGGCTGGCGGCCAACGACGTGGCGGTGCCCGTCGGCCGCACGGTCTACACGCCGTTCCTCAACGAGCGTGGCGGCTACGAGAGCGACCTCACGGTGTCGCGCGTGGGGCCGGAGAGCTGGTTCCTCGTCACCGGCAGCGCCCAGCGCGTGCGCGACGCCGACTGGATCCGCCGCCACGCCGAGCCCGGCCTGCGGGTGACGCTCACCGACGTCACCGAGGCGTGGGTGACGCTGGGCTTGATGGGGCCGCACGCCCGCGACGTGCTCGCCCGGATCACCGCGGCCGCGCTGGACAACCACGCGTTTGCCTTCGGCGCCGTGCAGGACATCGCGGTGGCCGGCGTCGGCGTCCGGGCGATCCGGCTGAGCTACGTCGGCGAGCTGGGCTGGGAGCTGTACGTGCCGGCGGCGCGGGCGGGCGAGGTGTGGGACGCGCTGATGGGCGCCGGCGACGTGACCCCGGCAGGGTACTATGCGCTCGACGCGCTCCGGATCGAGAAGGGCTATCGCGCCTGGGGACGCGAGCTGACGCCGGACGACACGCCGCTGCAGGCGGGGCTCGGCTTCACGGTCAAGCTCGACAAGACGGACTTCATCGGCCGCGCCGCGCTGCTCGCCCAGCGCGGCCGCGGCGTCGATCGGCGGCTGCTGCTGTTCGTGCTCGAGGACGCCGAGGCGGTGGCGTGGGGGGACGAGCCGATCTATCGCGACGGCCGCCTGGTGGGAACGCTGACGTCGGCCGCCCACGGCCATACGCTCGGTCGCGGCGTCGCGATGGGCTACGTCGCCGCCGAGCCCGGCGCGCGCGCCGAGGCGTGGCTGCCCGGACGCTACGAGATCGACGTGGCCGGCGTGCGCGTGCCGGCGACCGTGTCCCTGCGGGCCTGGCACGATCCGGCCGGGGCGCGGCTGCGCGCGTGAGGAGATCATGAGAATCGAGACCCTCGCCGTCCACGCCGGCCTTCGCGTGGACCCCACCACCGGCGCCGTCGCGCCGGCGCTGCACACGGCGACGACCTTCGAGCACGAGCCGGACAGCGCCGCCCCCCGCGGCTACCTCTACAGCCGCAACGCCAATCCCAACCGCAACGCGCTGGAGGAGTGCCTGGCCGAGCTGGAGGGCGGGGCGGCGGCCGCCGCCTTCGCGTCGGCCTCGGCGGCGACCGCCGCCGTGTTCCAGGCGCTGGCGCCCGGCGATCACGTGGTGGCGCCGCTGGACGCCTACTTCGGCACCGGCAAGCTCCTGCGCGACACGTTCGCGCCGTGGGGCCTGGCCGTGGACTTCGTCGACATGACTGACGCCGGCGCCGTCAAGGCCGCGCTCACGCCGCGCACGAAGATCGTGTGGATCGAGACGCCGTCGAACCCGCTGTGGCGTGTCACCGACATCGCGGCGGTGGCCGCCCTCGCCCGTGGCGCCGGCGCCCGCTGCGTCTGCGACAACACCGCGACCACGTCCGTGCTGCAGCGCCCGTTCGCCCACGGCGCCGACCTGGTCGTGTACGCGACGACGAAGTACCTCGGCGGCCACGGGGACGTGACGGGCGGCGCCGTGGTGGCGCGCGAACGCGATCCGTTCTTCGAGCGCATCCGGGCGATCCAGGCCTCGGGGGGCGCGGTGCCGTCGCCGTTCGACTGCTGGCTGGTCCGCCGCGGCATCCGCACGCTGCCGTGGCGCATGCGCGCCCACTCCGACAACGCGCTGCGGGTGGCGACATTCCTCGCCGCCCATCCGCGCGTGGAGGCCGTGCACTACCCGGGGCTGAGCGCGCATCCCCAATACGAGGTGGCGCGGCGCCAGATGTCGGCCTTCGGCGGGATGCTGTCGGTGCAGGTGAGGGGCGGGCAACCGGCGGCGTTCGCCGTCGAGAGGGGGGTCCGCATCTTCACGTGCGCCACCAGCTTCGGCGGCACCGAGAGCCTGCTCGAGCATCGGGCCTCGGTGGAGGGCGCGGCCACGCGCGCGCCCGACAACCTGCTCCGGCTGTCCGTCGGTCTCGAGCATCCCGACGACCTGATCGACGATCTGAACCAGGCGCTGGGGTAGCCCGGCGTGGACGAGCTCGTCATCGAGGGGGGCGCCCGGCTGCACGGCGCGCTGACGCCGAGCGGGAACAAGAACGCCGCCTTCCCGCTGATCGCTGCCGCCCTCTTGACCGACCAGCCGGTCACGCTGCGCAACGTGCCCGACATCTCCGACGTGCGGACGATGCTGCAGGCGGTCGAGGGCCTCGGCGTCGAGGTGGGGCGGCACGACCGGCACACGATCACGCTGCACGCGCGAATGCTGCGCTCGGCGGCGCCCGATCCGGCCCTGGTGCGGCGCATCCGTGGCGCGCTCGTCCTGATGGGCCCGCTGCTGGCCCGCGAGCGCCAGGTGCGCTTCGGGGCGAGCGGGGGCGATCAGATCGGCCGGCGTCGCATCGACAGCCACGTGCTCGGCCTGCAGGCGCTCGGCGCCAGCATGGACGACGGCCCCGACGTGGCCCTGCGGGCGGAGCGGCTGCGCGGCGCCGACCTGCTCCTCGACGAGGCCAGCGTGACGGCGACCGAGAACGTCGTGGCGGCCGCCGCGCTGGCCGAGGGGACGACGATCATCCGCAACGCCGCCTCGGAGCCGCACGTGCAGGACCACTGCCGGCTGCTCGTGCAGATGGGGGCCCGGATCGAGGGCGTCGGCTCGAACCTGCTCGTGGTCCACGGCGTGCCGTCGCTCGGTGGCGCCGACTTCACGCTTGGCCCCGACTTCATGGAGGTCGGCAGCTTCGTGGCGCTCGCCGCCGCCACCGGCGGTGAGATCGAGATCCGCGGGGCCGGAGTCGAGCACATGCGGATGTCGCTCCTGGTGTTCCGCAAGCTGGGCGTCGACGTCCAGGTGCGCGGCGACGATCTGGTCGTGCCGGGCGGGCAGGCGCCGGCGATCAGCCCCGATCTCGGCAACGCCATTCCCCGGATCGACGACGGCCCGTGGCCGGCCTTTCCGGCCGACCTCATGAGCGTGGCGCTGGTGGCGGCGACGCAGTCCAGCGGCACCGTGCTCTTCCACGAAAAGATGTACGAGAGCCGGCTGTTCTTCGTGGACCGCCTCATCGGCATGGGCGCGCGGGTGGTGCTCTGCGATCCGCACCGGGCGCTCGTGCACGGCCCCGCGCGGCTGCGCGGCGAGCCGCAGGGGTTGCCGAGCCCGGACATCCGGGCCGGGATCGCGCTCGTCATCGCCGCGCTGTGCGCCGAGGGGCGCACGGTGATCCGCAGCGTCGAGCAGATCGACCGCGGCTACGAGGATCTCGACGCCAAGCTCCTGGCCCTGGGCGCCCGCGTCCAGCGCATCCGGGCCTGAGTCGGAGGCCGCCGCCGATGCGATTCGAGGGACGAACGGCGCTGGTCACGGGCGCGGCCCGGGGGATCGGGCTCGCGATCGCGGAGCGGCTGCTCGGCGAGGGGGCGCGCGTCGCGCTCGTCGATCGGGATCCCGAGGTCGAGTCGGTCGCCCAGCGGCTCGGCGCATCGGCGCGCGGGCTGGTCGCGGACGTCACCGTCACCGCGGAGGTGGATCGCGCCGTCGGCGCCACGCACGCCTGGGCCGATCGCCTCGACGTGGTCGTCAACAACGCGGGGATCACCGGACGGTCGTACCCGATCTGGGAGCTGACCGACGCCGACTGGCAGCAGGTGATCGCGATCGACCTGACCAGCGTGTTCCTCGTCTGCCGCGCCGCGGTGAAGCTGATGCTGCCCCGTCGGTACGGACGCATCGTCAACATCGCCTCGATCGCCGGGAAGGAAGGCAATCCCACGCTCGTGCCCTACTCGGCCGCCAAGGCCGGCGTCATCGGGCTCACCAAGGCGCTGGCCAAGGAAGTCGCCACCACGGGCATTCTCGTGCACGCGGTCGCTCCCGCCGTCATCGCCACCGAGCTGCTCCAGCAGATGACGAAGGAGACGGTCGACATGCTGGTGGCCAAGATCCCGATGGGCCGCGTCGGCACCCCGGCCGAGGTCGCGGCGCTGGTGGCCTGGCTCGCCTCCGACGACTGCACGTTCACCACCGGCGCCGTGCACGACCTCTCGGGCGGTCGCGCGACCTATTGACGGCCGTTCGCGCGCCCCGCGTCACATGGGGCGGCGACCCTGAATCACCCGCAGCAGCACCACCACGATGGCGATGACCAGCAGGATGTGGATGAACCCGCCGATGGTGTACGAGCTCACCATCCCGAGCGCCCACAGCACCAGCAGGATCACGAAGATGGTCCACAGCATTGACGGCCTCCTCTTGTGCCTCGATCTCACCGGCTGCTGTTGCAGCGGGTGGTGAGCGCGTGCTGGAGGATCGCGACCTTCGAGTACGACTCGGTGATCTCGTCGGCCAGGGTCATGCGCAGCGCCTCGGCGAAGGGGACGAGCGCGCGCTCGAAGAACTCGTCGTCGTCGGCGGGCAGGGGATCGGACGCGAGGTCGCGCGCGACGTAGCAGTAGCCGGTTTCCTCGAGGTAGGCGTTCGCCGGATGGAAGCGCGTGAGCAGCTCGATGCGGCCCGCGCGATAGCCGCTCTCCTCGCGCAGCTCGCGCTGGGCGGCCACCGCCGGGTCTTCGCCCGGCCGCGCGCCGCCGCCGGGGAGCTCCCACGACGACGCGCGCTGCAGGTGCCGGTACTGGCGGATCAGCACCACCCGGTCGTCGTCCACGAAGGCCAGGACGGCCACCGCCACGCCGGCCACCAGCACCGGATACACGCGCTCGGAGCCGTCGGGCAACTGCCAGGTGTCCTCGCGCAGCGCGAGCGTGCCGCGCGTGTAGCGCACGGCGGAGGCCAGCGGGGTCCAGGGAGCCATCGAGGCCGTATGGTATCGTAGGCCCATGCCGAAGGAGCGACACGTCGACGTGCTCATGAAAAGGCTCGTGCAGACGATCGAGGCGTCGCTGGCGGCCACCGAGGCGGCGCGGGACGCGGTCCAGGAGATCCTCAAGCGCGGCGCCGATACCGGCATCTTCTTCGCGGGCGCCAAGAGTCGGGGCGCGTTCTCCGCCGAGCTGACGCCGCAGGACAAGGAGTTCCTGCGGGCGGTGTCGATCAAGCCGGAGCGCTGAGCGCGTGCGGCTGGCGATCCTGGGACTGTGGATCGCCGTCCTCATCGTGGCGTTGCTGCCCCTGTTGCGCCGCCGCCCGCTGCCCGGATCGCGCCCGCGAATCTCGAGCGACGAGCTGGTGAAGGATCCCGTCTGCGGCACCTACGTCGTGCGCTCGCGTGCCGTGAGCCGCCCGGCCGGCGACGGCCGCCTCTACTTCTGCAGCGCCGAGTGCGCCCGCCGCTTCGGCGGCTGAGCCGTCCCGCCGTGCCCTCTCCGGACCCCTGGCGGGCGCTCGACGCCCAGCCCAACGTCGCCACGCTGATCGCCGGCCTCGAGGCGCGGGGCGGCACCCCGGCCCAGCGGCGCCTGCGCCGCCGGTTCCTGCGCTTCGTCCCGGTGCGTCGCGGCGACCGCGTGCTGGAAGTCGGCTGCGGCTCCGGCGTCGTCGTGCGCGACCTGGCGGCAATGGTCGGGCGCCGCGGCTCGGTGGTCGGCGTGGACAGCAGCCGCGCCGTGCTCGCCGCCGCCCGTCGGCTGTGCCGGCCCGCCGCCGGCGCCCGCATCGCGCTGCGCGCCGGCGACGGCCATCGCTTGCCGTTCGCCGCCGACCGCTTCGATGCGACCCTCGCCATCACCGTGATCCTGCACGTCGCCGACCCGATCACGGTCGTGCGCGAGATGGCCCGCGTCACCCGGCCCGGTGGCCGCGTCGGCCTGCAGGACCAGGACTTCGGCATGGTGGCGGTGACGCATCCGGATCCCGAGCTGACCGATCGTATTCTCGATGGCGTGGTGAGACACATCTACGAGGAGCCCTACAGCGGCCGCCGCCTTCCCGGGCTGCTCCGCCAGGCTGGCCTGCGAGACGTTCGTCTGCTGACCGACGTCTTTCAGGACGCGACGCTGGAGCCGTGGACGAAGACGTTCCTGGAGCGCCGCGCGGAGTACGCCGTCGGCTTCGGCCTCGTCGACGGTGCCACCGCCCAGCGCTGGCTCGACGGCTTCACCGCGACCGTCGCCGCCGGCGCGTTCGTCTTCACGATGAACTACTACGGCGCGGTCGGCGTCAAGGCGCGATGAGCTCACGCGTCGTGTTGTCCTCGGCGTCCCT
>JBGPZN010000498.1:0-2832 GCA_041493815.1 Methylomirabilia bacterium | reverse complement strand
CTTGCGGCTCAGAATCCGAGGACGCCGATGGGGAACGGCACGCCGAGCCACCAGGTGAAGATCGCCCAGTTGGCGGCGGCCGTCCCGACGGCCACGCCGAGGGCGACCGGCCACGCGTGACCTTCCAGGAAGCGCAGCAGTCCGACCAGGAACAGCGCGGTAGCGAGCGTCATGCCGAGCCCCGGCACCAGCGCGATGAAGAGCGCGCTGGCCCCGACGACGACGCCCAGCCGCACGGCGCCGTGTCCGTCCGGCAGCCAGGCCGGGCCCGGCTCGGACTGGCGCACGGCGGAGACGAGGAACAGCGCGGCCAGCACGACCAGCGCCACGCCCAGCCAGAACGGGAAGAAGCCGGAGCCGGGACCGTGGACGCCCCAGTAGGTGTAGGACCGCGCCGCGGTCACCGCGTAGCCGGCCCCGAACGCCAGCAGCAGCACGGCCCCGACCCGGTCGGCCAGGCGCACGCCGCTACTTCTTCAGCGCCCCGAGGTCGGCCAGTGCCTTCTCGTACTTGCCGTTGAGGCTGTCGAGGTACTTGACCGCCTCGTCGCCCGTCCACTGCACCGGCGTCAGGAGGTTGCGCTTGATGTACTGCTCCTGCCACTTCCTGGTGTCGGCCACCTTCTTGAGCGTGTCCACCCACCACTTGGTGGCCTCGGGCGACATGCCGCCGGGGCCGACGACGCCGCGCATCTGCTCCCAGTAGAACTCCATGCCCTTCTCGGCGAACGTCGGCATGTCGGGCGCGTCGGTCAGCCGCTTCTTGGCGGCGACGGCCAGGTTCTTGGCCTTCTTGGCCTCCACCTGCGCCACGATCTCGTTGGGGTTCATCACGCCGGCGTCCACGTGCCCGCCCATGAGCGCGGTCGTGCACTCGCCGCCCGAGTTGAAGGGCACGTACTTGAGCTTGATGCCGGCCGAGTGCTCGAAGAGGTACGTGAAGATGTTGTCCTCGGTGTTGGTGCCGGTGCCGGCGACCGTGAGCAGGCCCGGTCGCTCCTTGGCCGCCTTCACGAACTCCTCGATCGTCTGGTACTTGGAGTCGGCGCGGACCGACAGCATCAGCTCGTCGATGGCGACGATCATCAGCACGGTCATGTCGCGGTAGTTGCCGGCCAGGCGGCCCTCGATCTTCGAGGACACGATCGTCGGCGCCGCGCCGGCGATCACGTGGCTGTCGCCCTTCTTGCCGAGCAGGTACGTATAGCCGATGACGCCACTGCCGCCGGCCCGGTTGTTGACGTTGATCGGCACCGGCGACCACTTGTTCTCGTCGATGATCCCGACGATCGTGCGCATGAGGTTGTCGGTCCCGCCGCCCGGCGCGAAGGGCACGACGACCTCGACGGCCTTGGTCGGGTACCTGGCCTGCGCGAAGGCGGACGCGGGGAGCGTCGCCGCGGCCGGCAGCGTCACGAGGGCGGCGGTGAATTCACGGCGTGTCAGCATCGGGTCGGTCCTCCTCAGACGACTCCCTGGTCTTTCAGCGTGCGCTGCTCGGCCTCGCTGTAGCCGAGCTCGGTGAGCACGGCGGCGTTGTCCTGACCCAGCAGCGGGGCCGCCCGGTCCACGGCGCCGGGCGTGTCGGAGAGCTTGACCGGCACGCCGAGCGCCTTGATGGGCCCGGCGCCCGGATGATCGAGATCGACGACCATGCCGCGCGCCAGCGCGTGGGGATCGGCCAGCGCCTCGGGGTAGGTGTTGATGGGCCCCGCGGGGACGCCGGCGTGGTCGAGCCGCGCCTGCCAGTGGGCGCGCGTCTGCTTGGCCGTGGTCCGCTCGATCTCGGCGATGAGCGCGTCGCGGTGGCGCATGCGGTCGCGGATCCCCTTGAAGCGCGCGTCGGCGGCGAGGTCGGGCCGGTCGATCGCGCGGCAGAGCGCGTCGAACAGCCTGTCGTTGTTGGCGCCCACCGTGAACCAGCCGTCGCTGGCGCGCAGCGCCTGGTAGGGCGCGGCCAGGCGATGGGCCGAGCCCAGCGGCTTCGGTGCCCGCCCGGTCACCCAGTACTCGGTCGCCTCCCACACCGTCAACGCCAGTGCGGCCTCCAGCAGCGAGGTGTCGACGAGCTGGCCCTGGCCGGTGCGCTCGCGATGCTCGAGCGCGCAGAGGATGCCGTAGGCGCCGAACAGACCGGCCGAGAGATCGCTCACCGGCAACCCGGCCTTGGCGGGCGGCCCGTCCTCGTCGCCGGTCACGCTGATGATCCCGCTCATGCCCTGGGCGATCAGGTCGTAGCCGCCGCGGCTGGCGTACGGGCCCGTCGAGCCGAAGCCGGAGATCGAGCAATAGATCAACCGTGCATTGATGGCCGCGAGCGTCTCGTAGTCGACGCCGAGCCGCGTCGCCGCGCCGGGGCGATAGTTCTGCACGAACACGTCGGCCGTTCTCACGAGCCGGTGGACGATCTCCACCCCCGCCGGCTGCTTGAGGTCCACCGTGATGCCGCGCTTGCTGCGGTTGATCGTCAGGAAGGTGCCGCTGTGACCGTTGCGGCTGGCCGCGCCGCGCCGCATGTCCTCGCCCGTCGGCGGCTCCACCTTGATGACGTCGGCGCCCATGTCGGCGAGGTTCATCGAGCAGAACGGTGCGGCCATGGCCTGGGTCAGATCGATCACGCGCAGGCCCTCGAGCGCCTTCATCCGATCACCCGGGAGGCCCCATCGCGATAGTCCTTCCGCCACAGCTCGAGGTACTCGATGGTGTTGCGGCGGATGTCGTCCAGCTCCGCCTCGCTCATCTGGCGCACCGGCTTGGCGGGCACACCCATCACCAGCGTGCCGGCCGCCACGACCTTGCCGGGCGGCACCACGGCGCCGGCGCCGACCTGGG
>JBGPZN010000292.1:0-4765 GCA_041493815.1 Methylomirabilia bacterium | reverse complement strand
CCCCAGACCCCCAGTCGCTCGGGGCGCCCCGGCGCAGCCGTGGCACCCCTCGATTTCCCGAGTATCCTGACCCGTGATGGCTCGCCAGCGCGCCGACCGGAACTACTACGCGGCCCTGGGGCTGGGCCCCGAGGCCACTGAGGAAGAGATCCGGCGGACCTACCGTCGCCTGGCCCTCGAGTGCCACCCGGACCGCAACCCGGGCAACCCGCGCGCCGAGGAGCGCTTCAAGGAGATCAGCGAGGCGTACGCCGTCCTGATGGACCCGGCCAAGCGCGGGGCGTACGACCGCGCGCGGGGCGCCGGCGAGCCGGTCGGCTTCGGCACCTCGCGGGAAGACGTCTTCCGCGATCTCTTCAACGATCCGCGGGCCAGCGCGGTCTTCGAGGAGCTCGCGCGCGAGCTCTCGCGGGCGGGGCTGCGCGTGGACCGCCGTGACTTCGAGCGCACGCTCTTCGGTGGCCGCGTCGTGGTGAGGGGCGGCGTGTTCGTGATCTCGCCGCTCACGCCGGTGCGGATGCTGTGGCGGGTGGGTCGGGCCGCGCTGCGAGGTGCCACGCCGCGTCCCGAGCCCGTGCCGGCGCTCCCGCGGGGCGCCGGCCTGCTCGGTCGCGTGGTCGCAATGGGGCGCCGCCTGCTCGGACAACCGGGCGGGGCGGCGAGCGCCGAGGCCCGCGATGTGACCTTCCCGTTGCTCCTCACGGCGAGCGAGGCCGAGCGCGGCGCCCGCAAGCGCGTGACCCTGCGCCGCGCGGACGGCAACGACGAGGTCGTCGTCCGGATCCCGGCCGGCATCCGCGGAGGCACGCGGCTGCGCTTGCGGGGCAAAGGACGCGCGCTCGCGGGCGGCGAGCGGGGCGACGCCTACCTGGTCGTCGAGGTCGGCGCCGACCGCGCGTGAGGGCTCAGGCGCGGCGCGGGAGGACGACGACGGCCTGACCCCCCGCGATCGTCTCGCCGCGCTGGTTGACGGCGGTGAGAGCCAGCGTGACCTCGCCGCGACCCTCCACGAGCGCGCGCCCCGTCACGCTCCCGCGGCACCACGTGGTGTCGCCGATCAGGTTGTGGCGGCGTACCTGCACCGCGAGCCGCGCCAGAAGACCGGCGTCGCCCATCCAGTTGGTCACCAGGTGGCCGAGCCAGGCCACGCGCTCGGGACCGTAGTCGTACGCCGACGGCACGCCGACGGCGCGGGCCAGGGCGTCGTCCCAGTGCACGCGCTCGGGCGGCTCCGGCACGCCGAAGGCGTTGGGGATCGCCAGGGCCGGGTGTCGCTCGAAGAGATCGAAGGCCAGGCCGTGCGCGCGCACGTAGAGACTGCCCCAGCCCTGCACGAAGGCCACCACGGACGTCACCGTGAGCGGCCCCTTGACGACCTCGGGCAGCGCCTCGCCGATTGCCACGTCCTCCCAGTACCGCGGCGTGGCGCCGCGCACGGCCTCGTCGCGATAGCCGCGACGGATGTGCTCGAGCTCCTCGGCCGTGTAGCGGTGCGGCTCGGCCGGCGCGTACGTGGCGCGCTCGCGCGCGGTGTCGCGCTCGGTGCGGAAGCACCACGAGTCGGCCTCGCACACGACGCCGCCTCCGACATCCGTGAACGTCGTGCGGTAGGTCTGCTTGATCGCCCGGCGCGCGAAGGCGGAGGCCTTCTCCTCGAGGTCGAGCAGCACGCTGGCACCCACCAGGCGGTCGTCCTCTCGCACCGCGCGGCGCCAGCGGAAGTCGGTGCCGCCGTACATCGCGTGGATCCCGGGCAGGCCGCCGACGTAGCCCGACACGACCCGGTCCATCGCGAACAGGATGGTCGGCGGCGCCAGCCGCGCGGCCGCCCACAGCGGGTTGCGATCGCCGATCCCGTGAGCCCAGTGGCGGATCGCGTCACGGGTGGCCGTCTCGATGTACGGCTCGGGCCGGCGTACCGGCTGACCGACCCGCGCGCGCAGTGCGGCCAGGGCCTCGGCGGTGATCGTGGGGAAGCTCATCGCGCGCCCGGCGCCCCGCTCGACCGCGCGCGGAGCGCGTGGCGATCGATCTTGCCGGCCGGCGTGCGGGGCAGGGCGTCGACGAACTCGACGTGCCGGGGGAACTCGTGGCGGCCGAGGCGCTCGCGCACGTGAGCCTGCAGCGCCTCGGCGAGATCGGGCGCCGAGCGTCGGGCCACGACCCACGCCTGCGGCACCTGGCCGCGGAGCGGGTCGGGGACGCCGACCACCGCAGCCTCGCGCACGTCGGGATGCGCGAGCAGCGCGCGCTCGATCTCGAGCGCGCTCATTGTCCAACCCGCCGAGATGATGACGTCGTCCGAACGGCCGCCGTGGTGAACGTAGCCGTCGGCGTCCATCCAGCCGCGGTCCTTCACCGGGAACCAGGCGCCCTTGCGGTGCACGGCAATCTCGCCCACCTCGCCGACCGGCAGCGGACGGTGCGTCTCGGCGTCGACCACGCCGACCCGCCAGCCCGGCGCGGGTTTGCCGAGCGCGCCGCGCCGCACGTGGTAGCCCGCGAAGCCCGGGTAGTTGACGACGATCACGCCGACCTCCGTGCTGCCGTACATCCCGCAGGGCGTCAGCCCCAGCGTCTGCTCGATCCACTCCCACGTGGCGTCGTCCATCGGCTCTCCGGTATAGGTCACCTTGGCGAGCGCCAGACCGTCGCGATCCGCCAGGCCCGACTCGCGGAGCAAGCGGAACACGGTGGGCGCCGCGGCGAGATTCGTGATGCGAAACGCCGCCAGCGCCTCGCGCAGGCGGAGCGCGTCGAAGCGCCCGGAGTAGGCCCCCGCGGCCAACCCCAGCGCCAGCGGGCTCAGCGTGCCGTGCCAGAGGCCGTGCCCCCACGCCGGCGAGGACGGACAGAAGTAGCGGTCGTCGGCGGTGAGGCCCAGGCCATACAGCGCGGCGATCATGAGCGTGACGACGGCGCGATGCGTGTGGCGCACGGCCTCGGGCAGCGCCCGCGTCGTCCCCGAGGTGTACTGCAGCACCGCGAGGTCGTCGGGCGCGGTGTCGGGCGTATAGCGGTCGGGCTCGACGCTCAGGCGCGCCAGAAACGCGGCATCGAGCCGCACGACGTCGACGCCGGGGAAGGCGTAGCGGGCGGCGTCGGCGTCGGCGCCGATGAGCAGCAACCGCGCGCCCGAGTCCTCCAGGCGCGGGGCCAGCGCGTCCGGCCCGAACAGCGTGAACAGCGGAACGGCCACCGCGCCGCGCTTGAGCGTGCCGAACAGCGCCCCGTAGAAGGGCAGGGAGGGCTCGAGCAGGAGCGCGACCCGATCGCCGCGCTGCACCCCGTGGCGCTCCAGGAAGTGCGCGAAGCGGCTCGACCACGCGGCGAGGTCGCCAAAGCTCCACTCCTCCCGGCGGCCGTCGGCGAACTGCAGGCGCAGCGCGGTGCCCCGGTCGACCCAGCGGTCGACGCACTCGTGGGCCAGGTTGAGATGATGGCGGTCGCCGTCGACGAGATCCCACAGTGCGGCCCACTCGAACCCTTCGACGACCTCGGGATACGCCCGGCCGGCCAGCAGTTTCACGGGGCCGATCTTGCCACGACTCGGGGCCGAGGGTTAGAGTGCGCCCGGAGGCCCGACATGCCCGTGACCGCGCTCGACGTCCACACCCGCTCGCTCGTGCTCGACGGCCGGGCCTTCGGCGCTGTCGGCGCCTACGAGAAGATCGCCGGCACGCTACGGTTTGCCGTCGATCCCGGCCATCCCGTGCACGCGAGCGTCTGCGACCTCGGCCGCGCGCCGCGCAACGCCGAGGGGCGCGTGGCGTTCGCGGGCGATTTCTACCTGCTGCGGCCGGTCGACGCCGCGCGCGGCAACGGCAGCCTGCTGCTGGACGTGCCCAACCGTGGCCGGAAGGTCGCCCTCGGCATGCTCAACAGCGCGGTACGCGTGCCGGACCCGAGCACGGTCGAGGACTTCGGCAACGGCTTCCTGATGCGTCACGGTTGGACCGTGGCCTGGATCGGCTGGCAGCCGGACGTGCCGCGCGTGGACGGCCTCATGGCGCTGGACGTGCCCCGGGCCCCGGGGGCCAGCGGCCTCGTACGCTGCGAGTTCCGGCCGAACACGCCGGTGGAGGTGCTGCCGCTGGCCGATCGCTATCACATCCCGCATCCGGCCGCCGAGCTCCACGACCCGGGCGCGCGCCTCACGGTGCGCGAGCACGCGGGCGCACCGGCGACGGCGGTGCCGCGCACGGCCTGGCGCTTCGCTCGCCGGCAGGACGGCCGCCTCACGGCGGACGCCTCGCACGTGCACCTCGAGGGCGGCTTCGCTCCCGGGCGGATCTACAACCTCGTCTATCGCGCCACCGACTCGCCGGTGGTGGGTCTCGGCCTGCTGGCCGTGCGCGACGCGGCGGCGTTCCTGCGCTGGGGTGAGGCGGCGTCCGGCAACCCGTGCGCGGGCGCGCTCGAGCGCGCGTACGTCATCGGCGTGTCGCAGACGGGCCGTTTCCTGCGCCATCTGCTCTATCTCGGCCTCGATGAAGACGAGCAGGGCCGGGTGGTCTTCGACGCGGTCGTGCCGCACGTGGCGGGCGCGCGGCGCGGCGAGTTCAACCTGCGCTTCGGACAGCCCTCACTCAACGCGCAGGAGTCGGTCGGCAGCCTGTTCCCGTTCACGGACGAGATGCAGACCGATCCGGTCAGCGGGCAGCGCGACGCCCTGCTGGCACGGGTGACCGCGCGGGGGCGCCGGCCCCGGCGCCTCACCATCAACACGTCGGCGGAGTACTGGCGGGGCGACGCCTCGCTTGTG
>JBGPZN010000111.1:0-8930 GCA_041493815.1 Methylomirabilia bacterium | reverse complement strand
TCTTGAGCGCGTTCTCGCGCATGAAGCCATCAAAGACCGGCAGCGTGACGACGACGCCGACCGAGTAGCCCTCGGAGCCGTCGCCCCGCATCCGTGTGCCTTCGGCCTGCGACTCCCAGCCACGGTTGCGCATCCAGCCCCAGTCGTACATGTAGCTGAGAGACACCTGGGGGAAATAGCTCCCGTAGGCCGCGCGCACCTCGGCCTCGGCCGCTTGGCGCTGCTTGCCCGCGGCCTGGATCTCCGGCTGGCGGTCACTCGCCTCACGGATGCCCTCGTCGATCGATACCGCTGCTCTGCGGTACTCGAGGCGGTCTGTGAGCTCGACCACGGAGGCGAGATCCAGCCCCAGCGTCGTCTTCAGCGCCACCAGACTCTGTTCGACCCGGCTCTGGGCCATCGCCTGCATCTGCTGCACGTTCGCCAGCTCGGTCTCGTCGCGCAGAACATAGAAGCGCGGGACGCGGCCCGCGTCGAACGTTTCTCGCGTCACCCGCAGCCGCTCCTCGATGTCACGGAGCAGGTCGGTCGTTACCCGAAGGTTCTCGCGCTCGCGCAGGACGTTGAGGTAGTCGAGGCGAGCCTGCATCGCGACGTCGACCTCGGTCGCGCGCAGCATTTGCCGCCCAGCCTCCGCCCGCCGGGCCGCGGCCCGGTAGCCGTAGTAGTCGCGCCCGCCCGAGAAGAGCGGGTACATCGCCGTGACGTTGGCGTCCTTCGTCTGGTCGGCGTTGAAGACCTGGTAGTTGCGCGCCATGGTGGTGCCGGCCGAGGTGTAGACGTTCGGCGCCATCCGCTGGTCGGCGAAATAGCCGTTGGCCGAGAGCTGCGGCCAGAAGGGGGCGAGCGCCTCGCGTCGCATCGACTCCATCGTGCGGGCCTCCGCGCCCGACGCCTTCACCTTGAGGCTGTGGCGGAGCGCAAGGTCCACCGCTCCGTCCAGGGTCAACGGTCCGTCGATTCTTGGGAGTGTCTGGGCGTACGCTCCAGGGACGGCCGCGAGCGCCATCCCGACTACCAGAACCACGGCTGCCAGCGTGCTAGTGACCGCCATGTGTCGTCTCCTTTGCGGGCGCGCGCTCGGCTGGCGCCGGCGGCGCCGTGCCCGGCAGACCGTCACGCGCGCCGCTCTGGCCAGGTGGCGTCGCTCGCCGCGCCTCGACGACGCGGGCCCCGACGTAGAGTCCCTCGCGGCCGCGTACCACGACTCGCTCGCCCTCTGCGAGCCCGCTCCTGATCTCGACCCGATCGGCGTTCTCGAGCCCCGTGACGACCTCCCGGCGCTCCGCGAGGCCGTCGCGGGCGACCCACACCGTCGAAGCGCCCCCGAGCCGCGCGACCGCGGCGCGGGGCACGGTCAGTGCGCCGGGGCGCTCGCCGATCACGATGGTCATGGCGACGTACTGTCCGGGTAGCAAGCGGCGAGTCGGGTTCTCGACGAGCGCCTCGACGACGGCGGTGCGCGGCCCCTGGTCTACGAACGGAAAGACGGACGTGACGCGGGCGCGTAGCGCCGCCTGGTCCGCCAGCGAGCGCACGACCACGGGCGCACCGACGCGTATCCCGGCCAGGTCGCGCTCGCCGACGTTTGCCTGTAGCCGCACCCGATCGATCCGCGCGATCTTCAGGATCGCCATGCCGGGCTGGACGAGCACGCCGGGGGCGACCAGCCGCTTGACCACGTACCCCTGGCTCGGCGCCTCGATCGTGACGTAGTCGCGCACGACGGTCGCGGTGCGGAGCACAGCGGCGCTCTGCACGATCATCGCGCCCGCCGCCTCCAGCTTGTTCACGGCCGAAGCCTGCATCGCCCGCGCCTGCTCGAGCCTGGCTTGGGCCGCCTCGCGCTTGGCCTGCAGCGCCGCCGCCATCGAACGGTCGTTCTCGTACTCCTGACGGGAGATGGCGCCGACGCCGACCAGCCGCTCGGAGCGAGCGGCGACGCCACGCGCATAACCCAGCTCCGCCTCCACCATCGCCAGCTCCTTCTCCATCTGGACGACGCCGTGACGGGCCGCGACGAGATCGGCCTCCATCTGGGCGCGGTTGGCGCGGGCTGTGGCCGCCATGCCTTCCGCCTCCCGGACCCGCGAGGATAGCTCGACGTCATCGAGCCGGGCGACCACCTGCCCCGCGCGCACCGCGTCGCCCGGATAGACGGACATCTCGACGATCCGCCCCGTGACCCGCGGGTAGATGTCCTCCTCGCTGAAGGCGGCGACGCTGCCGGTGTACGTCACGGTCCCCGCGAGCGGCTCTCGCACGACGGGGGCGGCTTCGATCGGGAAGACGGGCGGGCCCGGCTGCACGTGGGCCGCCATGTCGGCGCCGTGCCGGCCGCCGACGCCGATGTTGGCCTGCCACGCCCAGACGCCGGCGGCGAGGAGACCCGCGAGGCCCAGGAACGCCGCGAGCCGGGACGGGCGTCGAGGCGTGTTGGAGACTCGAGGTGAGGGCTGGTCCTGATCCATCGTCAGCCTCCCGAGACGGCCGGCGCGGACGCCGGCAGCCGCCGCAGCTTCCGAATCTCGAGAACGACCAGGGGAACCGCGCCGAGCGCGGTCCACGCCAGGCACTGGCCGAGGGACACCGGAGCGATTCCGAACAGCCCCGCCAGGGAGGGGACGTGGTGGATCGCGAGCTGGAGCGCGTACGACACCGCGACGACCGAGACGAGCCGCAGGTTGGACAGGACGCCCAGCTGCCAAAGGCTGCGCGAGTCGCTCCGGGCGCCGAAGGCGCGGAGTAGCTCGGCGATGACCAGCACGGTAAAGGCGGCGTCCCGCGCGTGGACGAGGCCGCGGTCCGCGTAGAGCTCCCAGCCGAAGGCCGCGAGTGTCACCGTCGCGGTCAGCCCGCCGCTGAGCGCGACGAGCCGGAGGGCGCGTGTATCCAGCAGGCGCGCCCCGGCCGGTCGCGGCGGCCGGGCGAGGACGGCAGAATCGACCGGATCGGTGGCGAGAGCGAGCGCCGGGAGCCCGTCGGTGACGAGGTTGATCCACAGCAGGTGGAGTGGCAGCAGCGGCAACGGCCAGCCGAGCAGCGCGGCGACCAGCATGACGGCGAGCTCGGCGGCATTGCCGGCAAGCAGGTACGCGAGGGTCTTGGCGATGTTGTCGTAGATGCCGCGGCCTTCCTCCACGGCGGCGACGATCGAGGCGAAGTTATCGTCGGCGATGATCAGGTCGGCGGCTTCCTTGGTGACCTCGGTGCCGGCGAGACCCATGGCGACACCGATCGAGGCCTCGCGCAGCGCCGGGGCGTCGTTGGCACCGTCGCCCGTCATGGCGACGACCGCGCCGCGTGCCTTCCAGGCGCGAACGATGCGGAGCTTGTGCTCAGCGGTGACCCGCGCGTACACGACGACCCGCGCCACGCGCTCGGCCAGTTCACGGTCGGTCATGGCGTCGAGTTGTGGCCCGACCACCACCTCGTCCGCGGGGCCGAGAATGCCCACCTCCCGCGCGATGGCGCGCGCGGTCGCGGGATGGTCGCCGGTGATCATCACGATCCGGATCCCGGCCCGGCGGCAGGAGGCCACGGCGCTGCGCGCTTCCGGGCGCGGTGGGTCCTGGAGGCCGATCAGGCCGAGCAGGACGAGGTCGCGTTCGGCCTGTCCGGCGGCTGCCGGCGTGTCGGGGACGACCGAACTCTCCATCGGCCGCTCAGCGAGTGCCAGCACCCGCAGCGCCTCGCTCGCGAGAAGGGTGCTCGCCCGGACCATGGCCGCACGATCCCCCTCGGTCAGCGGCCGCATGCTGCCGCCCTCCCAGACCAGCCCGCATCGCTCGAGCATCACCTCCGGAGCGCCCTTGACGAACGCCCACGGCCTTCCCTCCCGAAGCCGCACGACCGTCATGCGCTTGCGATCGGAGTCGAAGGGCACGGTCCCGAGACGGGGCATCGAGGCGTCGATCGCCGCGCGGTCGAGGCCGGCCTTGGCCGCGGCGACGAGGAGCGCGCCCTCGGTCGGGTCGCCAACGACGGTGGGCCGACCCGCCGTCGAGTCCAGCCACGCGTCGTTGCAGGCCGCCGCGGCGCGCAACAGATTCAAGAGGCTCGGCCCCGGCGGTACTGCCGTGCCGTCGACGAAGAAGGCGCCCTCGGCGACGTAACCCTCGCCGCTGATCGTGTAGACAGCGTCGGCCGTGACGACGCGCCGGGCGGTCATCTCGCCGAGCGTCAGCGTTCCCGTCTTGTCCGTGCAGATCACCTGGGCGCCGCCGAGGGTCTCGACCGAGGGAAGCCGTCGGACCAGAGCGCGCCGCCGCCCCATGCGCTGCACGCCGAGCGCAAGGGCCACCGTCACGACGGCCGGCAGGCCTTCCGGGATGGCGGCAACCGCCAGGCCGATCGCGGTCAGGAACAGCTCGTACGGCGGCGTCGCCCGCAACCATCCGAGGAGGAAAACGACGGCCACGATCGCACCGCTGGCCCACAGCAGGCGGCGCGCGACTTGGTCGAGACGGCGCTGGAGCGGCGTCACGCCGGCCGCGGCGGTCGCCAGCAACCGGGCGATCTGGCCCAGCTCGGTCGCCATGCCGGTGGCCACCACCAGGGCGCGTCCGCTGCCGCCCACGACGCGGGTGCCGAGGAACACGGTGTTGGTCCGCTCGGCGAGCGGGGTCGCGCTCGGCAGGCTGCCGGCACGCTTGTCGACGGGCTGCGACTCGCCCGTCAGCGGCGCCTCCTCGGTCCTGAGCGCGGCGGCCTCGAGGAGCCGGGCGTCGCCGGCCACGAGGTCACCGGCGTCAAGCTGCAGGACGTCGCCCCGGACGACATCGGCCGCCGGGAGGACGAACAGGCGGCCTCCACGCACGACGCGGGCCCGGGGCGCCACGAGGCGGGTGAGCGCGGCAGCGGCGCGGTCGGCACGGTATTCCTGCGTGAAGCCGATGACGGCATTGAGGATGACGATCGTCACGATCGCGATGCCGTCCGTCCACTCGCCCAGTGCGGCGGCGATCCCTGCCGCCCCGAGCAGGACCCAGACGAGCAGGCTCCGGAACTGAGCGACCGCGATCGCGAGCTTCGAAGGCGGCTTCGACGTCCGAATCTCGTTGGCGCCATCTCGGGCCTGCCGGCGGGCCGCCTCGTCGGGGGCGAGCCCCGCGACGGGGTCGGTGGCGAGCGCGGCGGCCACTGCCTCGATCGGCTCCTCCACCCAGGCGCCGGCGCGCGCCCGACTTTCGAGGTCGGTGGTCGTCACACTTTGCTCCCTCTCGCCGCGGCCGCCCGCCGCCGCCAGCGCGCCCGTACGGCCCGGGCGAAGGCCGCCAGGTCGTCCGCGTACGTGTGCACGACGGGGACCACGTACAGCGCGAGCACGGTGCCGACGAGGAGTCCGCCGATCGTCACGGTCGCCATCGGGGCGTAGGCGTCGGTGCCCGTCCGCGGGAAGAACGCGGCGGGGATCAGGACCACGATCGTGATCAGCGAGGTCATGAGAATCGGCCGCAGGCGGATCGGCCCGGCCTCCAGGATCGCGGCCTCGCGTGACATCCCGGTGGCGCGCAGACGCAGCACGAGGTCGATGAGCAGCACGGCCACCGCCAGCACGGTGCCCGATAGAATGACGATGGCCAGGATCGACACGGTCGAGAACGTCTGCCCAGCGAGCAGCAGGGCCCCGAAGATGCCGGCGCTCATGAGCGAGAGCGAGAACAGCATGTTCATCGGCTCCACCAGGCTACGGAACTGGGCAACGAGCTGGAGGAACATCAGGATCACGGCCAGCAGGAGCCCGCGCAGGAGGCGCTGGAAGGATTCCTCCATCTGCGTCATGTCGCCGCGGAGCTCCACCCCGTAGCCCGGCGGCAGGTCGATCTTGGCGCCCGCGGCGTCGAGCAGATCCATGGACAGCTCCATGCTCGGTGGGCCCCCCTTGCGATAGAAGCCGAGCACCGAGACGATGCGCCGGAAGTTGTCGCGCTCGATGAGCGTCGGGCCTTGCCGCTCCTCGATGCTGGCCACCGATGTGAGCGGCACGACCTCGCCTTTCTTGCCGACGATCCGCACCTGCTCGAGGTCGCCGAGGTCGCGGCGCTGGTCCTCCCGATAGCGGAGGAGGATCGTGAACTGCCGCCGGTTGTCCAGCCGGTAGAACTCCGTCGTGAGACCGCCCTTCAGCGCGTAGTAGGCCTGGTCGGCGACGTCGCCGACGGCCAGGCCCAGCTCCTGGGCCCGCGCCCGGTCGGGGGCGACGTGGAGCTGTGGCAGGGTCAGGGCCCACGACGTCGCCACCTGGTGCAAGCCCGGGATGTCCTCGGCCAAACGCCGCGCCTGCTCGCCGATCTCGTGGAGCCGCTCGAGGTCCGGGCCGTGGAAGATGACCTGCACGGGTGCCGCGCTCGAGGCCATCACGTCGGCGCCCATCTCCTTGATGGTCAGCCGCCGGATCCCGGGGACCGTGCGCAGCGCCTCGCCGCGGACGCCGTCGATCACCTGCCAGATGTCCCGCCCCCGGGCGGAGACATCCACGAGCGTGATCATCATGAACGCCGAGTTCACCGATCCCATGCTGTAGCCCGTGAAGTAGGTGCCGCCCGGCTCGAACCCCACCTCCGAGGAGACCTTCACGACCTCGGGCTGCTTGCCAAGCAACGCCTCGACCTCGGCGGCGATCTGTGACGTGCGCGCGAACGACGTGCCCGGTGCCGCCTCCAGCTGGACGAACGCCTGGGAGACGTCCGCCAGCGGCATCATCTCGCTGCCGATCCGCGGGTAAAGCGCGGCGCCCACCAGGACCGTCGCCAGGGCGCCAGCGAAGACGGCGAGGCGATTGCGGAGAGACCAGGCGAGACTCCGGCGGTAGCCCGCCTCGACACCGGTGAGGACGTGCTGGACCGGATCGAGGACCCGGCCGAGGAGCGACGGCCGCCCTTCGGCGGCCGCCGCGTGGGGCTTGAACAGGAAGGCGGCCAGCACGGGGGCCAGCGTGAAGGCCACCAGCGCCGAGGCAAGCTGGGCCAGGATCATCGTCCACACGATGCCCTCGAACATCAGCTGGACGATGCCTCCGACGAACGCCAGGGGCAGGAGCGCCACGCAGAGCATCAGGGCGATGGCGAGGACGGCGAGCTGGACCTCCGTGATGCCGTCGATCGCGGCCTCCTTGGGAGACTTGCCCATGCGAAGGTGGCGCTCGATGGAGTGCACGTCGATGATCGAATCGTCGACCAGGCGGCCGACCGAGAGCAGCAGGCCGATCAGCGTCGAGCTGTTCAGGGTCATGCCGAGCGGCACCATGGCCAGCAGCGCGATCCCGAGCGACATGGGCAGGGTGATGAGCGCGATCAGCGTGCCCCGGACATTGCCGAGGAACAACAACACGACCAGGCCCGTCAGCAGCACGGCCATCGCGAGCTCCTCGAACATGTTGTCCATGAGGTAGCCGACGAACGCCGAGTTGTCGTAGGCGACCTCGAAGCGCAGATTCGGAAAGTCCCGCTGGATCTCGGCCAGCTTCGTCTTCACGTCTTCGATGACCCGCACGGAGCTCGCCTCCGGCTGCTGGACGATCGAGATCTCGACCGCCTCCCGGCCGTTGAAGCGGTAGAGGCTCCGCTGCTCGCGCGAGGTGTCGAGCACCTCGGCGACGTCGCGCAGGTACACCGTGCGCCCGTCCATGCCCGCGATCGGGTAGGCGGCGACCTCCGCCGCGGTCCGCGCGCGGAAGTCGCTCCGGACGAGGACCTCGCGATCCCCGAAGGTGAGCGTCCCCGCCGGTCGCGACTGGTTCTGCATGTCGAGGACGTTCTTGAGGTCGAGCAGGCTCATGCGGTACGCGGCCAGCCGGTCACGGTCCACGATCACCTGCATCTGGAGCTTCTGACCGCCGAAGGGGACCACCGAGTAGACGTCCTTCACCGTCTTCAGACGGTTCACGATCTCGTTTTCGACGAGCGTGCGGAGCTGAACCGAATCGTAGCCCTGGCCCGTCACGGCGAGGGACAGCACGGGGATGTTCAAGGGATCGATGGCGAGAACCCAGGAGGGCTTGAGATTGGCGCCCGTCATCGGCAGGTCGGCCTGCACGACGTTCATCAGCGCTTGCACGTCGAACAGCGCCTTCTTCACGTCGATGCCGTACCAGAACTCGACGCTCACGATCGAGAAGCCCTCCTGCGAGGTGGACCGGACGAAGCGGACGTTCTTGAGGTCCACCATCCGCTCCTCGATGGGCTTCGAGAAGTAGATCTCCATCTCTTCGGCCGAAAGCCCCGGCATCATCGACACCACCCCCACGATGGGGCTCTCGACGTAGGGCATCATCCGCCGCGGCATCTGGAAGAAGACGACGAGCACCGACAGGACCGCCACGCCCAGGTAGAACGCCAGGACGGCGTACGGGTGCTCGATGGACCAGCGGCTGATGTTGCCGCGGCCGGCGGCCGGGGATCCCGGGCCGCGTTCACCGCTCGAGGCAGACATCCCCGACCGACACGCCGCCGCACACCGGCAGCTGGCTTCGTGGCGACTCCGGCTCCCGCACCTCCACGACTCCCTGCAGCTCGGCTCGGGGCGCGGTCTCGAAGTGCACGACGTAGGGATGGCGTCCGGCGCGGTGGAAGGTCGCCCGGATCCGGCCGGGGACCTGGAACACGTGATGCTCGTCCGCCCGGCCGAGGAAATCAAGGTGCGCGACACACGCGGCGAGGATGAGCGGCCGGCGAGTGCTCATCACAACCGCCCCGCCCCGACCGGCGGCAGGACGTTCGATCGTCGCACGCGCTCCGTGTCTTCTCCCGACGTCCCGCAGGTGGGTCGCCGCCAGAACGGACGGATCTCCACGTGAACCCGGGCCTCGGCGACGTTGCTGGTCTGGCCCTGCGCGTCCTCCAGCTGGACCCGGTAGACGTAGCTGCCGGCGTGCGGGGGAATCACCACGACCTCGACCCGCCCGCCGGACTTGCCCTGGAGTTGCTCGG
>JBGPZN010000240.1:0-5607 GCA_041493815.1 Methylomirabilia bacterium | reverse complement strand
GATCGCGTCCTCGAGCGCCTCCTTGCGGCTCTTCATCTCGGCCTCCGACGGGGCGCCGACCCGGATGACGGCGACGCCGCCCGACAGCTTGGCCAGCCGCTCCTCGAGCTTCTCCCGGTCGTAGTCGCTGGTGGTCTTGGTGAGCTGCTGGCGGATCTGCTGCTTGCGTCCCTCGATGGCGGCCTTGTCGCCGCGGCCGCTGATGATCGTCGTGGTGTCCCGGTCCACCACCACGCGGCCGGCCCGCCCGAGCTGGCTGGCCTGGACGTTCTCGAGCCGGCCGCCGGTCTCCTCGCTGAGCACCTCGCCGCCGGTCAGCGTGGCGATGTCGGCGAGCATCTCCTTGCGGCGGTCGCCGAAGCCGGGGGCCTTCACGGCGATGCAGCGCAGTGAGCCGCGGAGCCTGTTGACGACGAGCGTCGCCAGCGCCTCGCTCTCGACGTCCTCGGCGATGATCACCAGACCTTCGCCCGCCCGGGCAATCTGCTCGAGCAGCGGCAGCAGGTCCTTCATGACCGTCACCTTGCGGTCGGTGACCAGCACCCGGGCGTCCTCGAGGACGGCCTCCATCTTCTCCGCGTCGGTCACGAAGTAGGGGGAGAGGTAGCCGCGATCGAACTGGAGCCCCTCCACCACCTCGAGCTGGGTCTCTGTCGTCTTGGACTCCTCCAGCGTGATGACGCCCTCGTCGCCGACCTTTTCCATGGCGTCGGCGATCAGCTCGCCGATGGCGGTGTCGTTGTGGGCCGAGATCGCCGCCACCTGCGCCTTCTCCAGCCGGCTCTTCACTGGACGCGACAGCTCGCGCAGTCGCTCGACCGCCGCCCGCGTGCCCCGGTCGAGCCCCCGCTTGAGGTCGACGGCGCTCGCCCCGGCCACCACGTTCTTGATTCCCTCGGCGAAGATCGCCTGGGCCAGGATGGTCGCCGTCGAGGTGCCGTCGCCCACGGCGTCGCCGGTGCGCTCGGCCGCCTGTCGGATCATCTGCGCGCCGAGGTTCTCGGTCGGATCTTCGAGGTTCGTCTCCTTGGCGATGGTGACGCCGTCGTTGCACACCAGCGGCGCCCCGAACTTGCGCTCGATGAGGACGCACTTCGACCGGGGGCCGAGCGTCACGCGCACCGCGTCGGCGACGGCGTTCACGCCACGGAGGATCTTCTCCCTCGCCTGGGACCGGAACATCACCTGCGTGTGGCTCATCGTCTCCTCCCTGGGGACGTCTCGATCGAGCCAGCGAGATTGCACCGCGGATGCCACGTGCGAAGCTCAGGAATCCGCGGGCTTGCGGTCAGCGGGTTGCGCGGCACCGGGGCGCCAGCGCCTCGCTTCGGGCTCCCGTGTCTCAGACGCTCGCGCGAGGCCACGGCGGCCCAAGGCCTGGTGAGCCTCGAGTCGCTGGCGGAGCGGTCGGCCTCCCATCACGGAGCCTCGCGGTAGAAGCGCCGCTTGGCGAGCTCGACGGCGCCAAGGTACGCGACCGTCATGACGACGAGGAAGGCGAAGAACAGTGGCGGCAGCGGGACGAAGCCGAGCCACGTCGCCAGCGGCGTGAAGGGCAGCAGCACCCCGACGCCGAGCGAGGCCGCCACGCCCAGCATGAGCCCGCGGCTGGGCGCCATCGCCCACGGGGCGGCCGCCGTTCGGATGACGAAGATCACGAGCGTCTGGGTGGCCAGGGACTCCACGAACCAGCCGGTGCGGAAGAGCGGCTCGTCGGCGTGGAACACGCCCAGCATGAGGGCGAAGGTGGCGAGGTCGAAGACCGACGAGATCGGCCCGATCGTGAGCATGTACCGGCGGATGAACGCGACGTTCCACCGGCGAGGCTTGCGCTGCCAGGTGGCGTCCACGCGGTCGGAGGGGATGGCCACCTGGGCCAGGTCGTAGAGGAAGTTGTTGAGGAGGATCTGCAGCGGCAGCATCGGCAGGAACGGCAGGAACAGCGAGGCCACCGCCATGCTCAGCATGTTGCCGAAGTTCGAGCTGGTGGCCATGAGGACGTACTTCATGATGTTGCCGAAGCTGCGCCGGCCCTCCACCACGCCGTCGTGGAGCACGGTGAGCGCCTTCTCGAGCAGGATGATGTCGGCCGCGTCGCGGGCCACGTCCACGGCGGTGTCGACCGAGATGCCGACGTCGGCCGACCGCAGGGCCGGCGCGTCGTTGATGCCGTCGCCGACCACGCCCACCACGTGGCCGCGCCCGCGGAGCGCCTGCACGATGCGGTTCTTCTGCATCGGCGAGACGCGCGCGAAGACGCGCGTACGCTCGGCCACCGCGGCCAGCGCCGGATCGGACATGCGGTCGATGTCCGCCCCCAGCACGATGGAGTCGGCGGCGAACCCGACCTGGGCGCACACCCGCTGCGTCACCAGCTCGTTGTCGCCGGTGAGGATCTTGACCTCGATCCCGTCGTCGCGGAGGGCGTCGATGGTCGCGCCCACGTCGGCCCGCGGAGGATCGAGGAAGGCGGCGAAGCCCACCAGCGTCAGGTCGCACTCGTCGGCGACGCCGTAGGCGGGCTGGGCCGTGACCGGCCGGGCCGCGATCGCGAGCACGCGGAAGCCGTCGCGGCTGAGGTCCTCGAAGAGCGCATGGGCCCGCGCCTGGGCGTCGGCGCCGAACGGCTCGGTGCCACCGTCGAGCGCGACCGCCGTACACAGCGGCAGGACGCCCTCTGGCGCGCCCTTGGTCACGAGCGTGCGACCGTCGGCGCCGTCCACCACGATGGAGACGCGGCGGCGCGAGAAGTCGAACGGCACCTCGTCGATACGCTCGTACTCGCCGACGGCGGGATGCTCGTGCCGCAGGATCGCGTCGTCCATGGGGCTGCGCAGCCCGGTCTGGAACGCGCTGTTCAGGGCGGCCAGGCGGATGACGCGCTCGTCCTCCTCGCCGCGCGGGTTGACGTGGCGGTCGACGGCGATCTGGCCGACCGTGAGCGTGCCGGTCTTGTCGCTGCAGAGGACGTCCATGCTCCCGAAGTTCTCGATCGCGGCCAGGCGCTTCACGATCACCTTGCGGCGCGCCATCCGGACGGCCCCGGCGGCGAGCGTCACCGAGACGATCATGGGCAGCAGCTCCGGCGTGAGGCCCACGGCCAGTGCCACCGAGAACAGAAACGACTCGAGGGTGTCACGCCGGAGCAGGGCGTTGACGAGGAACACGAACAGGACGAGAAAGATGACGATCTTCAAGATCAGCAGGCCGAACCGGCGCGTGCCGCGCTCGAACTCCGTCTCGGGCGGGCGGGCGGCGAGCTGGGCGACGACGTGGCCGAACTGGGTCGCCGATCCGGTCGCGGTGACCACGGCGGTGCCGACCCCGCTCACCACCGACGTGCCGCGGAACACCATACCGTCACCGATGCCGTCGCCGACGTGCTTCTCGCAGGGCAGGGACTCGCCGGTCAGCGCCGCCTCGTTCAGGAACAGATCCTTGGCCTGGAGCAGTCGCGCATCGGCCGGCACGAGGTCGCCGGCCGCCAGGTGCACGATGTCGCCCGGCACCACCTCGCGCACCGGCACGGTGCAGACCGCGCCGTCCCGCACGACGGTGGCGGTCTGGCCGACCCGCTCGCGGAGGCGGCGGGCCGCCCGCTGCGAGCGATAGCTCTGGACGAAGTTCAGCGCGACGCTGAGGACGATCATGGCGGCGGTCACTGCCGCGCTGACGAACTGACCGAACGCCGCCGACACCACGCTGGCCAGGAGGAGCACGAGCACGAGCGGGTTGGCGAGGTCGCGGGCCAGCTCGCGCACCGCCAGCAGGCGCTGCGGCGGAGCCAGCTCGTTGGGGCCGTAGCGGCGAAGACGGAGGGCCGCCTCGGCGGCGGTCAGCACATCGGGGCGGGCCGGGCCGTGGTCACTCCTCCGGCCACAGCCGGTCCTCCACGGCGTGGACACCCGGGGTGGAGCGGGCGGCCCCGAGCACCGACCGGCGCTCGGACCACGAGTAGACCGAGCCGGTCAGCGTGACGATGCCGTCGTGGACCTCGACACCGATGCGGCGCGCGTGGCGCTCGGCTCGGCGCTCCAGCGCGCGTTCGATCGCCCGGGCGACGCTCTCGCTGGTGGATGTCAGGGCCGCGACCGTGATCTTGTTCACGACGTTGGTGACGCCGGTCAGGTTGCGGACGGCGCGCTCGGCGTCGTCCCGCTGGCTCAGGCGGTCGACAGCGCCGTCGAGGGTGACGCAGCCCTTGGTGACGGTGGACCGGATGCGCTCGTGCTCGACGAAGACGTCCCACTCGAGCGCCCGTCGCACCGCCTGCGCGATCTCGGTGTCGCTCCGATCGAGCCCGCCGGGCGTCTTGACCTGGATGTCGTTCGCCACGTCGAGCACGCCGGCGACACGACGGGCGGCGTCCTGGGCGGCGGCGCGTTTGGCCCAGCTCGTCACCGGGCCGGTCAGCGTGACCACCCCGCCGTCGACCTCGACCCCGACCTCCGTCTCGTCGACGTGGGGATCCCACGCCAGTTCCTCGAGCACGTCATGACGAATCCGGGCATCGGCCTTTGGATCGACGAGCGTCATGGTGATCTCCTCTCCGGGGGGGTGCGGCAGCGCGGCCGGCTGTCATCGCCCCGCCGGCGCGACCGCGTCCCGACGGACGACCTTCCAGATCGCGCTGAGGTGCAGCCAGCTGACGTGCAGCCAGAAGATGAAGTTCGATCACCGGCTGCGCACGATCCCGCGCTCGTGGGCACTCATCGCGGATCGTCAGAAGAGCAACCGACTTGCCACGGTGGAGCGCGGCGGCTTCCCCATGGATTCGCTGGCTTATCAGCCAGCGGTCGGCGCCTCGGGATGGGGCGGGGCAGTCTCACTGGGACAGCGCCACCCCAGCGACGGCACACAAGGCGTCGAGCGCGTTATGATTCGCGCGCATGACCGCCACCCTCGAGTTCCTCGGCGCGGCCGGAACGGTCACCGGCTCGAAGTTCCTCCTCGAGGTGGCCGGGCAACGCGTGCTGGTGGACTGCGGGCTCTACCAGGGGCTGAAGGAGCTGCGCCGGCGCAACTGGGAGCCGCTGCCGGTGGAGCCGCGCTCGATCGAGCACGTGATCCTCACGCACGCTCACATTGACCATAGCGGCTATCTGCCCCGGCTCTTCCGGGACGGCTTCTGCGGAGCGGTGCACGCGACGCGGGGCACGGCCGATCTGCTCAGGATCCTGCTGCCGGATTCCGGGCGCCTGCAGGAAGAAGACGCCGAGTACCACAATCGGCGCGGAACCTCGCGGCACGTGCCGGCGCTGCCGCTCTACACCGAGGAGGACGGCGTCCGGGCCGCCGCGCAGGTCGACGGCATCGGGTATCGCGAGCCTCTGGCGCTGGCCGAGACACTGTCGGTAGCCTTCGCCCGGGCCGGCCACATCCTCGGCTCGGCGATGGTCGGCGTCGACGTCAGGACCGAGGCGGGCGGGCGGCGGATCGTCTTCTCGGGCGACGTGGGACGCTACGACGCGCCGATCCTTCCCGATCCGGCGCCGATCGGCGACGCCGACTACATCGTCGTGGAGTCCACGTACGGCGATCGCCGTCACGATCCCACTCCGGTGCTCGACCAGCTCGAGCGCGTGATGAAGGCCGCGCTCGCGCGGG
>JBGPZN010000412.1:0-3554 GCA_041493815.1 Methylomirabilia bacterium | reverse complement strand
TCGATCTCGATCGTCGAGACCAGTCCGTAGAAGTGCCCGTCGCGGGTTGGTGACGTTCCGGCGATTCGCACGAGATGAGGCACGGCAGCGTACGACGCCTCGCCGAGATCACCCTGGTGATGCAGCTCGTTCCACAGCTCGCCCCACGTGTCCTCTCCGCGCTCGAGCCCTCGCAGAGCGACAGAGGCGTCGTAGGCGGCCCGGTATCCGCCCGTCAGCCCCTTCCACCTCGCATCATCGAGAGGAAGCATCGCGTTTTCGTCACGGACCGCAGGCGCGGCTCACGCTTCCTTGACGAGCTTCATCAGCCGCGCCAGCGTCGACAGCCGGGCGTCGAGCGTGGCGCCGGCCGGATCGACGCGCAGCGTGGTGATGCCGCTGGCGCGGTAGACGCGCAGGCGCTCGCGCACCATCGCCTCGGTGCCGAGCAGATTGACCTTCACCGCCAGCTCGTCGGGTACACGCGCCGCTGCCTCGTCGCGCTTGCCGTCCAGCCACAGGCGCTGGACCTCGATCGCGGCGTCGGTGTAGCCGGCCCGTTTGAAGGCGTCGTTGTAGAAGTTGTGCTGGCGCGAACCCATCGCCCCGAGCGTGAATGCGAGGCCGGGCTTGCGCGCGGCGAGCAGGCGCTCGACGTCGTCGCCGAACGCCACGTGCCCACCCGCTTGAAGATCCAGCGTGCCCAGCGATCGGCCGGCCCGCTTCGCCCCGGCCTCGATGTGGTCGAAGAACACGCGCGCGTGCTCGGGCATGAACGAGGTGCCGAGCCAGCCGTCGGCGATCTCGCCGGTCATCTCCAGGCTGCGCGGCGACAGCGTCGCCAGGTAGATCGGCACCTCGCGCGGGCTCGCCGAGGACCGCAACGCCTTGCCCTCGCCGCCGGGCAGCGGCAGCTCGTAGACCTGGCCCTTGTAGGCGACACGCTCGCCCCGCACCGCGCGCCGCACGATCTCGGCCGTCTCGCGCATGCGGGTGAGCGGCCGATCGAACCGGATGCCGTGCCAGCCCTCGATCACCTGGGGGCCGCTCACGCCCAGCCCCATCACGAAGCGGTTGTCGGACATCGAGGCCAGGCTCAGCGCGGTCATCGCCAGCAGCGCGGGCGTGCGGGTGCCCGCCTGCATGATCCCCGAGCCCAGCCGGATGCGCGAGGTGCGCGCGGCCATGAAGGCCAGCGGCGTGGCGGCGTCGAGGCCCCACGACTCGTGCGACCAGACGAAGTCGACGCCCAGCCGCTCGGCCTCGGTGACGTAGGTGGCGGCCTCCTCCCAGTTCTCGTTGGACTCCAGCCGCAGGCCGATGGCGACGCGCATCAGGCCGAGCGCGCGGGCGCCAGCGCGGCGGCGATCTTCTGCAGCTGCCCGGTATGATCGAGGTCGTGCAGACGCATGAACAGCAGCGCCTCGCGCCAGTTCAGCGGGCCGAAGAAGGGATGCTCGACGGTGGCGTCGAGCCGCGCCGTCGGATCGGCTCCGTTCACGCGCTCGAACAGCGCGGCGCGGTCGCGCTCCAGCAGCGCCCACCACACCTGCAGCGTACGCGGCGACGTGTCACGGGCGGCCGCGTCACGCGGCACCCCCGGGGCCTCGCCCTCGAGCAGGCGCCCGATCGCGCCGGCGAAGTGGCGCCCGGCCTCGACCACGTGCGCCATCACCTCGTTGGCGCTCCACTCCCCGGGGGCGGGCGGATCGTTGAAGCGCGCGGGTGGCACCGCGTCCGCCGCCGCCCGCAGCTGCAGCATCGCCACGCCGACCTTCTCGACGATCTCGCGCGGCGCCAGCTTGGCCGCCTGGGTCACGAGATATCCGCGAATGCGTTTTTCGTCGTCGTTCATGGCGCTCACCTCGATTTGAGGACGAACTTCTGGGCCCGCTTGCCGGAGTCGACCTCGGTCGTATAGATGTTGCCGGCCGAGTCGACGGCCATGTTGTGCACCCAGTGGAACTGCCCGGCCGAGCGCCCGTTGCGCCCGAAGCTGCCCAGGATGCGGCCGCTCGCGCGCAGCAGCATCCACACCTGGTTGTTCTCGCCGTCGGCGTTGTAGAGATGGGTCTGCTGCGTGTCCTGCGAGAGGTCGACGTCCCACGTCGAGCCGCCGCCGCGCGTCTCCGCGGCCACCACGAACTCGCGCACGAACGTGCCGTCCCTGCGGAAGACCTGGATGCGATTGTTCATCCGGTCGCAGACGTAGACGAGCCCGTCGCGCGACAGCCGGACGCAGTGCACGGGGTTGCCGAAGCCCTTGACGCTGGTGTCGCCGGGCGGCCGGCCGTTGGCGCCCCAGTGACGCTTGTAGCCTCCGGTCTCGGCGTCGAAGACGATCACGCGGTGGTTGCCGTAGCCGTCGGCGACGAACAGCTCGCGCGTGGCGAGATCGACCACCATGTTGGCGGGACGGTTGAGATGGCTCGTGTCCTGGTCGTTGCCGACCACGCCCGGCTCGCCGATCTTCATGAGGAACTTCCCGTCGCGCGTGAACTTGAGGATCATCCCGTCCTTGGGGCCGTTGCCGGCCAGCCAGACGTTGTCCTTGTCGTCCACGTGGATGCCGTGCTCGTTGTCCGGCCACGCGTGGCCGGCGGCCGGGCCGCCCCACGACCCCACGAGCACGCCGGCCCGGTCGAACTCCATCACCGGCGGCGCCGGCGCGCAGCACAGCGAGCGCGGCGGCTTGAGCGTGGCGCCGCGCTCGTCCTCGGTGAGCGACTTCGGCCGCTGCACGACCCAGACGTGGTCGCGCCGGTCCACGGCGACGCCGGCGGCCTGGCCCATCAGCCAGTTGTTCGGCAGGGGCTTGGGCCAGAACGGATCGACCTCGAAGGCGGGCGCCCCGGCCGTGGACGCCGACACTCCGTCGGTCATCGCCGGCGCGCAGCCGGCGGCGAGCTTCACGAGCAGCGCCACGCCCGCCACCGCCGCCAGCACGCCCGTGCGCCTCATCGCGCCTCCCTCCGTCGCCCCGAGCCACCCGCGGGGAGACTAGGCTTCACCGCGGGCATACGCAAGGCTTGCGATTGCGGCGCCCGGCGAATGCGCTATCCTGCCCGACCATGGACACGACAACGAACCGCCGCCGCGACGTCGCCTACCAGCTCCATCCCTTCACCAACCTCGGCCGTCACGAGAGCGAGGGGCCGCTGGTCATCAACCGCGGCAAGGGCGTGTACGTCTACGACGAGTCGGGCCGCGAGTACCTGGAGGCGCTGGCCGGCCTCTGGTGCACGGCGCTCGGTTTCGGCGAGGAGCGGCTGGCCGAGGCGGCCTCGCAGCAGCTGCGACGGCTGCCCTACTACCACCAGTTCGGTGGCAAGGCCAACGACGTGGCCATCACGCTGGCCGAGCGGCTCGTGCGGCTCATGCCGGTGCCGATGTCCAAGGTCTTCTTCAACAACTCCGGCTCGGAGGCGAACGAGAGCGCGGTCAAGCTGGTCTGGTACTACAACAACGCGCGTGGCCGGCATCGCAAGAAGAAGATCATCTCGCGGCAGCGCGCGTATCACGGCACCACGATGGTCGCCGCCAGCCTCACCGGCCTGGCCGCCTCGCACCGCGAC
>JBGPZN010000574.1:0-2338 GCA_041493815.1 Methylomirabilia bacterium | reverse complement strand
GTCGGCGGTGGCCGGCGTGCTGTCGATGTCGATCGGCACGTTCCTGGCGTCGCGCGCCCAGCGCCAGCTCCACGAGGCCGAGCTCGAGCGCGAGCGGCGTGAGATCCGCGAGCACCCCGGGGAGGAGGTCGCCGAGCTGATCGCCGCCCTGGTGGCGCGCGGGATGCCGCGGGTCGACGCCCTGGAGGTCGCGCGGCGCGTGGCACGTCATCCCGAGCTGCTGCTCAACACGCTCGCCATCTTCGAGCTGGGGCTGGCGCCGCAGCGGCTCGGCAACCCGGTGCGGGATGCCTTCGTCATGGCCGTCGCCTTCGGCGGCGCCTCGCTGATCCCGCTGGTGCCGTTCCTGTTCGGCCACGTCCTGCCGGCCCTCGCGCTGTCGGGCACGCTCACGCTGCTGGCCCTGTTCGCCGTCGGTGTGGTGAAGGCGCGCGTGGCCGGCGTCTCGGCGATCCGCTCGGGGCTCGAGGTCGCCGCGCTGGCGGCGGCGTCGGGGATCCTCAGCTTCGGCCTCGGCCGGCTGGCCTCGCTGGCCCTCGGCGTCAACCTCGGCTGAGCCGATGCCCGCCGCGACCCTGCGGCTCTTCCGCGATCGGCTCGCGCCCGGCCGATCGCGCGCGCTGCCGCCCGCCAATCGCGTGCTCTACGCGGAGAGCCGCGACGTCGCGGTGGTCCACGCCGGGGCCAGGTCGGCGCTGGCGGCGGGCAGCGCCTGGCACGGCGCCGGCGCGTGCGTCGTGCGCGCGGGCGAGGCGGAGGCGACGCTGCTGCGCTGGGAGCTCGTGGCCGTGGGCGCGGCACCGGATGGCGAGCTCGTCCTCGACCAAGCCATGGATCTCGCCCCGGCGGCGGCCTGGCTCATGCGCTGCGACCGCGTCGACTTCGATCCGGGCGGCGTCGCGCTGCCGCATCGCCACCGCGGCGGCGGCATCCGCTGCCTGCTGGCCGGCGCGCTGGAGGTGACGGTGGGCGCCGCGGCGCCGCGGCTGGTGCGTCCCGGCGGCGCCTGGTTCGAGAGCGGGCGCGAGCCCGTGCTGGCCCGCGCGTCCGCCAGCCAGCCCACGAGCTTCATCCGCGTCGCGATCCTGCCCGCGGAGATCCGCGGCCAGACGTCGATCCTGTACGTCGATCCCGGCGACGCCGCCCGCGGCCGGCCGCGACGGTACACGGTCTGGGTGGACGCGCCGATCACGGTGGGCTGAGCGATGCAGCGCGTGCTGCTGGTGGCGGTCGGCGGCGCCCTCGGCTCGACGCTGCGCTATCTCGTGGCCACCGTCGCCCTGGCCTGGCTGGGACCGGGATTCCCGTGGGGCACGCTCGCCGTGAACCTGGTCGGCTCGTTCGCGATCGGCCTCGTGCAGCAGCTCGCCTTCGAGGGCCTCGTGCTCGGCGAGGACACGCGGCTCTTTCTCAGCACCGGCGTGCTGGGAGGCCTGACGACCTACTCCGCCTTCAGCTACGACACGGTGCGCCTGATGGAAGCCGGCGCCTGGCCCTCCGCCTGGCTGAACGTGGCCTTCACCACGACCGCGTGCCTGGCTCTCTGCTACCTCGGCCTGGTCACAGGCCGCATTCTACTGGCGCCGCGCTGAGCGCCCTGTGAGGAGTTGTAGGCGGAGAGTCGGATGTCGAGGGGCGCCCGAGCGTGCGTGGCGCGTGGGGGGGGCCATTTCGGGGCCCCCCACGTCTACAAATTCTTGAACTTCTCGTTCAGCTCGCCGAGCTTGCGCTCACGGTCGGAGCCACCGCCGCCGCCCGTCGGCTGCCGCGGCTGGATCTGCCGGTCGGCGTAGCGCTGGTTGGCGGCGGCCGTCCACTTGTCGATGAACGTGATCCAGGTGGCCACGTCCTCTTCGGCGCTCTCGAACACCATCATGCTCTGGTACATGTGCACGTGCTTGGGCGTGCACACGAGCGTGGTGTCCTTGGTCTGGGTGAAGAACTGGCGCCAGTCCTTGTCGGGCATGGCGCTGAGCGGCATCGTCCACGTCACGATGCGCCCCTTGACGTCGCGTGCGGTCGGCGGGCCGGTCCGCTTGATCTCGGTCACGTTCTTACACGAATACCAGAACCCCGCCGCCCGGCGTCAGGGATTTTTCGGCGCGCCCCACCGGAGCTGATGATACGTCTGCCGCTGCGCCTCGGTCAGCACGTCGCGCGTGCGCAGGTGCGTGAGCAGGTGCGCGAGACGGACCTCGGCCCGCGCGGTCTCTGCCAGCATCGCCTCGAACAGCACGCGCATGCGCGTCTCCTGCTCGGCCGTCAGCCGCAGGCGGTCCTTCAGCTCGAGGACGTGCAGTGGACCCGGATAGCCGTTCTGATCGGCGGAGAAGGCGAG
>JBGPZN010000215.1:0-6128 GCA_041493815.1 Methylomirabilia bacterium | reverse complement strand
TGAGGGCGCCCCGCGCGGCCCGGTGGCTCGTCGGCACGCGTTCGTGCTAGCGTTTGGCCGCCGCGCGCCGGCCGCAACGATGCGGTGTGCGAGACATCCGGAGCCCGAGGAGGCCCTCATGCGCGCTCTCACGATCGGTATCGCCGTGACCATGGCGCTCGGCCTGACGACCGCCGCCGCCCACGCCCAGTCCTGGAAGCCGCCGGCCGACGCCCAACGCTGTCCCTCGAAGTGGGGTGCCGGCGACGAGCGCGGCTCCGGCAACCACATGAAGCCGGAGAGCGTGTTGAAGGCGACGCGGCTCATCAAGACCGGCGAGGTCATCGAGATCGCCCACGTCCTGAACGACAAGATGCCGTTCTTCGGTACGCGGCGGTTCGACGTGCACACCAAGCGCACGTTCATGAACCAGCCCTCGAACCGGCGCGGCAGCAACGAGGAGATCGTCATCAGCGAGATCGGCCAGGTCGGCACCCAGTTCGACGGCTTCGCCCACCAGTCGATCGAGTACAGCCACTACAACTGCTTCAAGACCGACGACATCACCTCCCGCGGCGGCTTCACCAAGCTCGGCATCGAGAAGGTCGGCACGCTCATCACGCGCGGCGTGCTGATCGACGTCGCCGCGCTCAAGGGCGTGGACACGCTGCCCGACACCTACGAGATCACCGTGCAGGATCTCGAGCAGGCGCTCCAGAAGCAGAACCTCACGCTGCAGCCGGGCGACGCCGTGCTCATCAACACCGGCTGGCACAAGCTGTGGGCCAAGGACAACGCCCGCTACGTCAAGACGTGCCCGGGCATCGGGGTGAAGGCCGCTGAATGGCTGGCCAAGCAGGACCCGATGCTGGTCGGAAGCGACAACTGGCCGGTCGAGGTGGCGCCCAATCCCGATCCGCAGATCTCCCTGCCCGTCCACCAGATCATGCTGGCGGTGAACGGCATCCACCTGCTCGAGAATCTCAAGACGGACGAGCTCGCGGCAAAGAAGGTCTACGAGTTCGCCTTCGTCATGCAACCGCTCAAAGCCCAGGGCTTCTCGGGCTCGACGGTCGCTCCCGTGGCGATCCGCTGACCTTGCGCTGACGCTGAGGGCAGCGAGGGCGTGGCAGCCGCCTTCGCTGCCCTCGGCGTCGGCGTGGGCTAGCGGGCGCGCCAGCGTTCGCCGGCGGCGAAGGATTTGTCGTGCTCGCCGATGGTCGGCGGAGCTTGAACGATCTTGGGGCGGGCGCCGTCGAACGACAGTGGGAGCGCGACCAGCGAGAAGTCGTCGCCGGGCACGGGTTGGATCATGTCGAGCGCAGCGACCTGGGGATGCGCGGCGGCTTCCGGCAGGCTGTTGATGACCGAGCACGGGACACCCTCGGCCTCGAGCACGTCAATCCACTCGCCCTTGCTGCGCGTGAGAAAAATCTCGTCGATCATGCCGCACAGCGTCGCCTTGTTCTCGACGCGCGCGGCGTTGGTCGTGAAGCGCGGGTCCGTCACCCATTCGGGGTGGGCGACAACGGTGGCGAGCTTGGCGAAGAGGCGATCGTTGCCGGCGGCGACGATGACGGGGCCGGTCTTGGTCTCGAAGGCCTGGAAGGGCACCACGCGGTTGCTGCCGGTGCGGTGGCGCTCGGGGACGACACCGGAGGCCCGGAAGCTCGCGTAGTGACCCTTGAGCCAGGCCAGGCCGGTCTCGAACAGCGAGGCGTCGACGACGCCGCCGGCGCCGGTCGAGGCGCGGCGCACGAGGGCGGCGAGGATGCCCATCGCCGCCCACATGCCGGTGCCGTAGTCGAGGATCGACGTGCCGATGCGCGTCGGCGGTCCGCCCTCGTCGCCGTTCATCATCATGAGGCCGGAGAACGCCTGCACCATCGGCTCGTAGCCGGGCTTGAGCCTCAGCGGGCCGGTGCGGCCGAACGCCCACACCGAACAGTAGACGAGCCGCGGATAGCGCTGGGTCAGGACGTCGGCGCCGAGGCCGAGCGGGTCCAGGTAGCCCGGGCGCAGGTTCTGCACCAGCACGTCGGCCTCGCCGATCAGCTCGATGAGGCGGGCCACCGCCGTCTTGTCCTTGAGGTCGACGGTGATCGAGCGCTTGTTGGCGTTGACCGCGAGGTAGCCCGGCGAGGTGCCGTGGTGGAAGGGCGGGCCCCAGCGGCGGGCGTCGTCGCCCTCGGGGCGCTCGACCTTGATGACGTCGGCGCCCAGGTGGGCGAGGATCTCGGCCGCGACCGGCCCGGCCAGGTTCTGCGCGACCTCGACGACGCGGACGCCGTGCAGGGGGAGCATCAGCGGAACAGTGAGCGGGCGATGACCATGCGATGCACCTCCGAGGGCCCCTCGCCGATGCGGCGCACGCGGGCCTCGCGATACCAGCGCTCCAGCGGGAACTCCTTCGACACGCCGTAGCCGCCGTGGATCTGCACGGCGGCGTCGACCACGCGCCCCAGCACCTCGCTCGAGTAGAGCTTGGCGATCGACGCCTCCACCCGAGCGTCCTCGCCGCGGTCCGCCTTCCAGGCGCCCTCCCAGATGAGCCAGCGGCACGCCCGCAGCTCCACCTCGGCGTCGGCCAGCATCCATTGAATGGCCTGGCGCGTGCTGAGGGGAGCGCCGAACGTCGAGCGCTGCTTGGCGTGGGCGATCGCCATGCGATGCGCGGCCACGGCCACGCCCAGGTTGCAGGCGGCGTACGGGAAGCGGTTCTTCACGAGCAGGTCGAAGGCCAGATCGAGCCCCTGGCCTTCCTGGCCGATGAGCGCGTCGCCCGGCAGCGCGCAGTCCTCGAAGAGCACGTCATTGGGAATGGCCTGGGTACGGATCGTGCGGATGGGCTTCGCGGTGAAGCCGGGCGTGCCGGGCTCCAAGATAAAGCAGGAAATGCCGGCGCGGCCTTTCTCCTTGCTGGTGCGAGCGAACACGATCCCCCATTTCCCATTGTGGGCGTTGGAGATGAACACCTTGCGCCCGTTCAGCACCCACGTGTCGCCGCGCCGCTCGGCGCGGGTCTGGATGGCGCCGGCCGGATCGGCGCCGCCCGCGGGCTCGGTGATGGCGAAGAACGTCCGCCACCCCTCGCGCACCGTCGGCACCGCGTACTTCTGGATCTGCGCTTCCGTCCCCGCCCAGATCGCCGGCGGCGGATAACGGCCGAAGACGCCGCAGCCGGGGCTGTAGAGACCCATGCGGTGCTGCGACATCTCCTCGAGGACCACCGACATGCTGAACGTGTCGAGCCCGCCACCGCCGTACTTCTCCGGCGCCCCCAGTGCCCACAGCCCGGACGCCTTGGTCTTGGCGGCCAGCCGCTCGAAGTCCTCGTCGGGGATGCCGGGCGCGTCAGGATCGATCCGCTGCTCGAGCGGGACGATCTCCTCGCGGATGAAGCGCCGGATCTGCTCGCGCAGCACGCGCAGCTCGTCGGGGAGCGTGAAGCCTGGAAACATCGTCATGGGCCGGGATGATACCATCGGCGCCATGTCCGACGAGATCCTCACCACGGTCGCCGACGGCATCGCCACGGTCACGCTCAACCGCCCCGACAAGCGCAACGCCATGAACGCCGCCATGCTGACCGGGCTCGCCGCGGCCATCGACGAGCTGGACGGGCGCCGCGACGTGCGCGTCGTGGTCATCCGCGGCGCCGGCCCCGCGTTCTGCGCGGGCATGGACCTGCGCGAGATGGAATCGCGCAGCGGCGCCCGGGATCCGGAGGGCAACGTGGTGGCGGTGCTCCAGCGCGTGGAGGCCTCGCGCCACCCGACCATCGCGCTGATCCACGGCGACGCCATCGCGGGCGGCTGCGAGCTGGCCCTGCACTGCGACCTGCGCGTGATGGCGGAGACCGCGCGCATCGGCATGCCGCTGGCGCGCATCGGCATGATCGTGCCGTTCCCGCTCGGCCAGAAGCTGATGGAGATCATCGGGCCCGCGCAGACGCGCCAGCTCCTGTTCACCGGCCGGCCGATCGACGGGCGGCGGGCGCACGAGATCGGCATGGTGCACCAGGTGGCTCCGGCCGCCGAGGTCGAGTCGGTGACCCACGCGCTGGCGCGGAGCATCGCCGACAACGCGCCGCTGTCGCTGGCCGGCATGAAGGCGGTCGTGCAGCGCGCCGTGGCGGCGCGGCCCGTCGTGGCCCACGACGACCTCGACGCGCTGGCGCTGCGCGCCCGCGCGAGCGCCGATGCCAGCGAGGGCCGCCGCGCGATGCTCGAGAAGCGCAAGCCCGTCTTCCGCGGCGAGTGATCCCGAAAGGATCCCGACCGATGCGCCGCGCCGTGGGAGCCCTGATCGCCACCGCCGTGGCCGGCGCCGCCATCGTCGCCGCGGTGGCACCGGCGCCCGCGCAGGCGCCCAAGCGCGGGGGCGTGCTGCGCGTGGCCGAGCAGTCCGATCCGGTCGGCTTCGACACGCTGGGCAAGAAGAAGGCGCCGGTCTACACCCAGCTCGCGCTCGCCTACACGCACAACCGGCTGCTGAAGTACGACCCCGCCGGCGAGGTCGTGAACGACCTGGCGGCGGGCTGGACCCAGCCCACGCCGACGACCTACGTCGTCACGCTCAGGAAGGGCGTGCGCTTCCACAACAAGCCGCCCGTCAACGGGCGCGAGCTGACCTCGGAGGACGTGAAGTTCACCTTCGCGCGGCTCGGCAAGTCACCCGAGGCCCGGTTGTTCCCGACCCTCAAGGGGGTCACGACGCCCGACCGCTACACGGTCCGCTTCGAGCTCTCGGCGCCCTTCTCGTCGTTCGTCGCCAACCTGGCCGCGACGACGGTCTACATCTATCCCAAGGAGGCCGGCAGGCCGACGGCCGACGGAAGCGGCGACTACACCGCGGTCGGGACCGTGATCGGCACCGGCCCGTTCGTGCTCGAGGAGTACCGGGAGAAGCAGCGCCTGGTCTTCAAGCGCCACGCCGACTACTTCGAGGCCGGCAAGCCGTACCTCGACGGCGTCGAGCTGTACACGATCTCCGACCCGGCCGGCCAGATCGCCGCCATGCGCACCGGCAAGCTCGATCTCATCCCGGCCGGACGGGGCGAGGGACTGCCGCACTTCCTGGTGCCGGAGGCGCGGGCCATCCCCGGCGCCAAGGTGATCGCCCACGCGCTGTTCCAGAGCAGCGAGAACGTCATCGGCCGGCTGGATCAGAAGCCCTGGAGCGACGTGCGCGTGCGCCGGGCCGTGTCGATGGCGATCGACCGCGCCGGGCTCATCCGCGCGATGTTCACGGAGGGCGCGGCGCCGTTCTCGGGGCCGATCCCGGTCACGTCGAAGTACTTCACGCCGCTCGAGCGCCTCGGCACGTCGGCCGCCTGGTATCGCTACGACGTCGCCGCCGCCCGCAAGCTGCTGGCCGCCGCCGGCTACCCCAACGGTCTGCCGGTGCGGCTGACCACGACGGTCGGCTACGGACCGAGCTACACCTCGCGCACCGAGCTGCTGAAGTCGATGCTGGCCAAGCTCGGGATCGACGCGTCGCTCGTCATCCAGGAATATCCCGTGTGGATCTCCAGCACCTACAAGGGCAACTTCGAGGGGCTGGTGCACATCCCGGTGTGGACGCTCGGCGACGAGGACGAGTGGCTGGGCACCTACACGCCCGGCGATACGCGCAACCAGCTCCGCCTCGACGATCCCAAGCTCACCAAGCTGGTCCAGATGGCGCGCGGCGCCCCCAACGAGGCCACGCGCGCCCGGCTCGTCGGCCAGTTCGTGACGACGTTCCACGACCACATGTATCGCGTGTTCCTGCCGGCGCCCAAGATGATGACCGTCACCAGCAAGCGGGTGCAGGGTTACGTCCCGCCCGTGCGCGGCTACGGCTACGCGATCGCGCTGGTGAACACCTGGCTGGAGTGACCTCGACCTCGATACCGTTGCCGAAGGGAGTCGCCCATGAAGCTCGTCCGCTACGGCCGCCCCGGACAGGAGAAGCCCGGTCTGATCGACGCCGACGGCGCCCTGCGTGACCTCTCGCGCGTCGTCAAGGACATCACGCCCGACGTGCTGGCGCCGGCCGGCCTCACGCGTCTGCGCGGCGTCAAGGTCGCGCGCCTGCCCGTGGTGCGCGGGCGTCCACGCCTGGGCGCTCCGCTGGCCGGCATCGGCAAGATGGTCTGCATCGGC
>JBGPZN010000135.1:0-8212 GCA_041493815.1 Methylomirabilia bacterium | reverse complement strand
TGCTCGTAGGCCCAGCCGATGCGCAGCGCCGTCGCCTCCTGCCCGGCGTGGCAGAGGATCTGGAGCGACGTCGGCAGGCCCGCGGGCGTGAAGCCGTTGGGCACCGCGAGAGCGCACAGCCCGAGGTAGTTGCCGGCGCGCGTGAAGTACGCCGCGGTGCCGGACTGATCGACCTGGTCGATCGGCAGCGCGGCCGTCTGCACGGTCGGCGTCAGCAGCGCGTCGGCGTCCGCGAGCGCGGCGGCGAACTGGCGGCGGTGCTCGCTCATCTCGGCCAGCGTGAGCAGGTAGTCGCGCGCCGAGACGTTGCGCCCGAGCTGGATGCGCGGGCGAATGTGCGGATCGACCGGCAGGCTCATGTCGTCCACCAGGTGGCCGACGAAGCGATAGCCCTCGGCGCCGATGATGCGCCCGGTGGCCGCCGCGTAGTCGCTGAAGCGATGCGGCAACGGCGGCCGCACGATGCGCGCGCCGAGCCCGGCGAGCGCGTCGAGCGCGGCGTCGTAGGCCGCGAGCACGTCGGCCGCGACGCCGGCCCGCTCGGCCTCGGGCATGACGCCTAGCCGCAGGCCGGCCACGCCGCGTCGCAGCTCGGGCAGCGGATCGGCGGGCGCCCACGCCAGCGTCTGCGGGTCGCGCGGGTCGGGCCCGTTCAGCACGCGGAAGATCAGCGCGGCGTCCTCGACGGAGCGCGCCAGCGGCCCCGGCGTGTCGAGCGTCGTGCTGAGCGGCAGCACGCCGTACGTGCTGATCCGGCCCGCCGTGACCTTCAGGCCGACGATCCCGCACCACGCGGCGGGGATGCGCACCGAGCCGCCCGTGTCGGTGCCGATGGCCACCGGCGCCAGGCCCGCGGCGACCGCCACGCCCGAGCCGCTGGAGGAGCCGCCCGGCGTGCGGTGCACGCTCGGATCCCACGGGTTGCGCGGCGTGCCCATGTGCGTGTTGGTCCCGAAGCTGCCCATCGCGAACTCCACCGTGTGCGTCTTGCCGAGCACGATCATGCCGGCGGCGATGAGCCGCTCGGCCAGCGTGGCGGTGACCGGGGAGACGCGATCCTGCCAGACCTTGGAGCCGCCGGTCGTCACGCGGTCCCGCATGTCGACGAGATCCTTCAGCGCGATCGGCACGCCGTGCAGCGGGCCGACGCGGTGCCCCGAGCGGATGGCCTTGTCGGCGGCCTCGGCCGCCAGGCGCGCCTCGGCCTCGTGGACGGCGATGTAGGCGTGCAGCGCGCCGTCGCGCTTGCGGATGCGCTCGAGCAGCGCGTCCACGACGTCGACCGGCGACAGCGTGCGCTCACCGAAGGCGCGGGACAGCTCGGCGACGGTGGCCCAGACGGGATCGAGGCGGCTCATGGGACGTCCTCCGCGTAGGAGGCTACGTCACGCGGTGCCCCGCGACAAGCGGGCGGCTCAGCGCCAGTGCAGGGCCAGCCAGACGGTGGGCGCGGACGGCTCGGTCCACTCCACGCGATGACGCCGGTGCGCGGCGATGAGCACGTGGTCGCCGGGCTCGAGGAGGCGCGGGGCGCGCTCGTCCTCGAAGCGCAACGCGGCGCGCCCGCGGAGCAGGATCACCCACTCGTTCGTCTGCTGGTCGTACCACTCGCCCGGCGGGGTGGCGTGGCCGAGGGAGACGATGCGTTCGAGCTTCACGCCCGGCGCCTCGACGAGGACGTCGACCAGCTCGGCGGCGAGTGACGCCGGCAGGTCGCGGAAGAGGTTGCTCAGCGGCTCCATGGGATGGGCGCGGGCCTGCCCCGCACCGATGTGCGATTATACGAACGCCAACGCCCATGCGTGCGACCGCTCACCGTCTCCGAGGCGTTCACGTCTGGCTCGTCGCGCTCACGCTGCTTGGCGGCTGCGCGGGGGCGCCGGCCACGACGCCCGCGCGCCCCGCGCCGAAGCTCGACGTCATCTGGGTTCCCAGCGCCCCCGAGGTCATCGCCGCCATGCTGGAGGCCGCGAGGGTCGGCCCCGGTGACGTCGTGTACGACCTGGGGTGCGGCGAGGGCGAGATCGTCATCGCCGCCGCGAAGCTGTACGGCGCCCGTGGCGTCGGCGTGGACCTCGACCCGGAGCGGATCCGCAACGCGCGCGCCAACGCCGCCAGCGCCGGCGTGACGGAGCGGGTGACGTTCGTCGAGCAAGACCTCTTCAAGACCGACGTGAGCCCGGCGACGGTGGTGACCCTCTATCTCCTGCCGGAGCTGAACGAGCGCCTGCAGCCCAAGCTGCTGCGCGAGCTGCGGCCGGGCTCGCGCATCGTGTCCCATGACTTCGGGATGGGCGACTGGGTGCCCGAGCGCACCATCACCGTGCGGCTGGCCCGCGAGCATCGGGTGTTGCTGTGGCGCGTGCCGTCGCGGCCGTGACGCCGGCGCTCGTCACCGCGGCGGCGCACCGCCACCTCGCGCGCGATCCCGTCATGCGCCGGCTCATCCGGCGCCACGGGCGGTCCGGGCTCGAGTGCCGGAACTGGTCACCCTATGAGGCGCTGACGCGGGCCATCGCTCATCAGCAGCTCAATGGCCGCGCCGCGCAGACAATCCTGACTCGCTTCGTGGCCCTGTTCGGCAACGGGCGCTTCCCCACGCCGGCGGCCGTGCTGGCCACGCACCCCGCGCGGCTGCGCCGGGCCGGCTTCTCGCGCGCCAAGGTGCGCGCCATCAAGGACATCGCCCGTCACGCGCTGGCCGGCACGGTGCCGACGCGGCGGGCGGCCGCGCCGCTCGGTGACGAGGCACTGATCGAGCGCCTGGTGGCGATCCGCGGCGTCGGCCGCTGGACGGTCGAGATGCTGCTGATCTTCACGCTCGGCCGGCTGGACGTGCTGCCGGTGGACGACTTCGGCGTGCGCGAGGGCTACCGGAAGGCGTATGGCAAGCGCGCGCGACCGACGCCGAAGGCGCTGGGCAAGCTCGGCGAGCCCTGGAAGCCCTATCGCTCGGTGGCGGCGTGGTACCTGTGGCGGGCCGCGAACGACCGCTAGCTCAACACGCGCGCGCGAGCTGATCCGCTGCTGGGTCCGGGCCAGACGTTGACCAGGCCTCTGACCAGCCTCGAATCCTCGGTTTCCTCGATTTTCCCCGCGGATGGCCACGGCACGGCCCTTGCCCGTCCTTGGCATCGACGAGGTCGAGCATCGAGGCGGGGCAGGTCGAATCGAGAGTGCAGCTCACCGAACCAGGATCAGGAGAGCGAACGATGAAGAAGCAGAAGGGCTCGTATCGAGAGGTGATGGCCGCGGGGCTCGCGGGGCTCGTGCTCACGCTGATGCCGACGGCGGGTGTGCTTCCCGCCGTCGCGGGCGAGAGCGTTCAGGCGTCCCGCGGTCAGGACACGGAGCGGCCGCGGGGCGAGGACGTGCAGCGGCCGCGCGGTCAGGACACCGAGCGCCCGCGGGGCGAGGACGTGCAGCGGCCGCGCGGCGAGGAGACCGAGCGGCCACACGGTCACGATCGGCAGGCGTGAGACAGCGCGGTCAACGGTAGCGTGCGCATCGCCGGGACGGCCCGACGACCAGTCGGGTCGGCCCGGCGGAGCGGCGCTCAGAGACTCCTGCTCAGAGGGAGCGCGAGGGACGACAAAGCAACGTGGCGCCGAACCGTGGCCCAGCGATCGAGCGATCTGCGATCGACGCCGCTCCGGACGCGCCGGTGCCGTGGCTGCTCGCGCTCATCCCGATTGGCTCGTTCGTGATGGCCGGCCTGCTCATCCTGATGCTGGCGAGGTTCGTCGTGGTGCCTACGGTCCCCCCGAGCACCGAATCGAGCCTCGACGAGACCCCCGACTTCGGGATGTCGATCGCGGACGAGACAGGAGGCGACGCATGGGTCCTGCGCTTGGGTCCGGAGTACACGCGCTAGCTGCGCGCAACCTTGACACGACGCAAATGCGGCCGGCATAAGATTAGAGTTCATGCGAATTCGCGCGCTCGTCGCGGCCTCGTTCACCGCTCTCACACTGCTCACGGGCTGCGCCTCAGCCCCGCCGAGCGGACCCGCGGCCGCCCGCCCGGCGCCGCCCAAGCTGGACGTCGTCTGGGTCCCGAGCGCGCCCGAAGTCATCGCGGTCATGCTGGAGGCCGCGAAGGTGGGCCCCGGCGACATCGTCTACGACCTGGGCTGCGGCGAGGGCGAGATCGTCATCGCCGCCGCGCTGCACTACGGCGCCCGCGGCGTGGGCGTCGATCTCGACCCCGAGCGCATCACCAACGCCCGGCTCAACGCCGCCCGCGCCGGCGTGACGGACCGGGTGACGTTCATCGAGCAAGACCTGTTCACGACGGACGTGAGCGGGGCGACGGTGGTGACCCTCTACCTCGGCCCCGAGATCAACCGACGTCTCCGCCCCAAGCTGCTGCGCGAGCTGCGCCCCGGCACCCGCATCGTCTCCCACGACTTCAGCATGGGCGACTGGACGCCCGAGCGCACGGTGAGGGTGCCGCAGGCGCCCGGCCACGTGGTGTACCTGTGGCGGGTGCCGCCCCGGGAGACCAGGTAGCGTGACCGCTTGTGTTGACACCGTCACCGGTTTCGCCGACGATCGCCGCGCCATGGACCGTGCCATCGCCGAGACGATAGCTCGTAGGAAACCGCACGGGTCGTACGCGACCCTCCTTTGGCTGGCAGCCGGGTTGCTGCTGGGGACGGTGACGACAGCGGCGGAAGTGGCGGCCCGGCCCGGCGAGGCCGAGGCGCGGCTTGCAGGAGCGCGTATCTCGGCCCACGCGGTGGGCTCCCACACCTGCGCCGTGAAGGCGGACGGCGGCGTGCGATGCTGGGGAGTCAATACTTCGGGGCAACTCGGTGACGGCACGACAATCGACCGGCCGCAACCTGTCCAGGTCGGGGTCGGCGGCGTCGTGGCCGTGGCCGCCGGCGGCTTCCACACGTGCGCGCTCCACGCGAACGGCTCGGTCAGCTGCTGGGGCCTCAACAGCAGCGGCCAGCTCGGCGACGGCACGACGACGCAGCGCGACGCTCCGGTCCAGGTGACCGGGTTGACCGAGGTGGTGGCCATCGCCGGCGGCGGGCAGCACACGTGCGCGCTGCTGAGCGATGGCACCGTGCAGTGCTGGGGCTTCAACAACACCGGTCAGCTCGGCAATGGGACGACGACGATAGTCAACACGGCTCCTATCCCCGTCGCGGGCGGGCTCACGAACGTGATCGCGCTCACCGCCGGACAGTCGCATTCATGCGCGCTGAGGACCGACGGCACCGTCCGATGCTGGGGGGACAACGGCTTCGGCCGCCTCGGCGATGGGACGGGCACAGACCGGTTCTCGCCGGTTCAGGTGTCCGGGCTGACCGACGCGATCGCCATCGCCGCCGGCACCAGCCACACCTGCGTGGTGCGGGTCGGCGGCACGGTGCGGTGCTGGGGCCTCAACACCGGCGGCGAGCTCGGCGATGGGACAACCACCAACCGCCTCGTGTCCGTCCAGGTGTCGGGGTTGACCGACATGGTGGCCGTCGCCGGCGGCGATCACCACACCTGCGCGCTCCGTGCCGACGGCACGCTCCGCTGCTGGGGACGCAACGGCCAGGGCCAGCTCGGCAACGGAACCTTCACCCCCACGCTCGTCCCCACGGCGGTCGTCGGAACCACGACAGCCGCCGAGGTCACGGCGGGGCTTCAATACTCGTGCGCGCTCGAGGCCAGCGACACTCCCCGGTGCTGGGGCGACAACACCCAGGGTCAGCTCGGCGACGGCACGCTGGCCGACGCGACCACGCCCAGCGTGGCCTCGGGCGGGAGCGGAAGTGTCAACGGTCGCGGCATCAGCGCGGGCGGCAACCACACGTGTGCCCGACGGGCCGATGGGACGGCCGCCTGCTGGGGCAACGGCACCGGCAGCCAGCTCGGCAACGGCTCGAGCGTGGACCAGCTGACCCCCGTCGCGGTCCAGGCGCTGACCAACGCGGTGACGGTGGCAGCGGGTGACGTCCACACCTGCGCCCTGCGAGTCGGCGGAACCGTGCACTGCTGGGGATTCAACGCCGGCGGAGCGCTCGGCAACGGCACCACCACGACTCAGAACAGCCCCGTCCAGGTGAGCGGCCTGATCAATGCCGTCGCGGTGTCAACCGGGGGCCAGCACACGTGCGCTATCCTCGCCGGCGGCGCGGTGCGCTGCTGGGGACGCAACAGCCAGGGCCAGCTCGGCAACGGAACCCTGGTCGGTCAGTTGACTCCGGTTCCCGTGAGCGGCCTGAGCAACATGCGCGCCGCCATCGCCGCCGGTCTCAATCACACCTGCGCCGTGGCGGCCGCCGGCACCGTCCACTGCTGGGGTGACAATGCCTCCGGTCAGCTCGGTGACGGAACGACGACCGGCCGCTCGACGCCCGTCCAGGTCCTCGGGCTCACCAACGCGGTGACGATCACCGCTGGAGTGGTCTCCACCTGCGCGCTGCGCGCCGACGGCATCGTCGTGTGCTGGGGGCGGAACTCTGCCGGCCAGCTCGGCGACGGGACGACGGAGGATCGTACGACGCCTGTCCCGGTGGGCGGCGTGACCGACGCCACGGCCCTCGCGGGAGGCTTCTTTCACAGTTGTGCTGCGCTGGTGAGCGGCACCGGCCGCTGCTGGGGCGGCAACGGCACCGGCCAGCTCGGCGATGGAACGACCACCGACCGCCTCGTTCCGGCCACCGTGAAGCGCGTCATTGTCATCCCGGGCCTGAATGGGCCCGTGTCGCGCCTGGTCGATCTGGGGTCCATCGTGGCGTTGGCTGCCGGCAACATCCACACCTGCGCGCTCACTGCCGGCGGCCAGTTGTTTTGCTGGGGTGACAATGGCAACGGGCGGCTCGGTGACGGAACGACTACCGACCGGCTCACCGCGACGGCCGTCCCCTCGTTCAATTTCAACGTGGATCGCACCGTGGAGCTGAAGCGCCACGGACACGTCGCCGTGGTGACTGCCCTGCTCAACTGTCCGGAGGGCCAGCGGCTCAAGGTGAAAGTCACGCTGACCCAGGCGGGACGGTCCGGTCAGGGGCACGCGGCGGGCAAGTGCACCGGCGGACTGGAGGGTTACCCGGTCATCATCCCGGCGCACGGGCGCGGAGGGTTCCAGCCCGGCCCGGCTACGGCCGAGGCCGAAGCGGCCATCAGCGAGCGGGGCCAGGTCGTGGACACGGAGGAGTGGACCCGCGAGGTGATGCTGACGGTCGAGCGCCAGCACTGAGACGCGCCGGCCGAGGAGCTATCCCTTGACGGCGCCCGCCGTCAGGCCGCGCACCAGGAAGTTGCGGACGAGGAAGGAGAAGACGAGCACCGGCAGCATGACGAGCGTGCCGCCGGCGGCGATCTTCCCCCACTCCCAGCCCTCGTAGTTCATGAAGTTGACGACGGCCACGGGCGCCGTCATCGCCTGCGTTCGGGTGAGAATCAGCGCGAAGAAGAAGTCGTTCCAGGCGTAGAGAAAGCAGAGGATCGCGGTCGCCGCCAGCCCCGGCTCCGACAGCGGCAGCACGATGCGCAGGAAGCCCTGCCCGAGACTGGCGCCGTCGATCCACGCCGCCTCCTCCAGCAGCCGCGGGGTGGCGTCGAAGAACGAGCGCATCAGCCAGACGACCAGCGACAGGTTGAAGGTCAGGTAGATGACCACGAGGCCGGTCAGCGTGTCGAGGAGCTGCAGGTGCCGGTAGACGAGGAAGTACGGGATGGTGAACGCGATGGGCGGCGCCATGCGGCTGGCCAGGATCCAGAGATTCAGCCGGGCGGCGGCGCGGAACCGCGCGCGCGAGAGCGCGTAGGCGCCGGGCACGCCGAGCAGCATGGCGAGCGCCGTCGAGGCCACGCTGACGGCGGCGCTGTTGGTGAAGGAGCGGCGGAACGTCGTGTCCCAGACGGCACGGTAGTTCTCGAAGGTCGGCGTGAAGAACAGCGTGGGCGGGAACGCGAAGATCTCGTTCTGGCTCTTCACGGACATCTGCAGCAGCCACAGGAACGGCGCCAGCACGGCGAGCACGAGGACGATCACGGCGACGTGAATCGCTACCGGCAGCCCCCGACCGCGGCGCCTACTCAACGGTCTTCACCCAGCCGACGGCGCGCACGATGAGGACGCTGAGGACGGCCGTCGCGGAGACGAGGATGACGGTGATCGCGCTCGAGTAGCCGAGGTACGAGAAGTTGAACGCCTGGATGTAGGAGTAGTAGTTCGTCACCTCGGTCACCGTGCCGGGGCC